>NZ_LFJT01000117.1:0-5996 GCF_001682645.1 Delftia sp. JD2 | reverse complement strand
TGCCGACGCCCTCACCCACCCGGGCAGCGCGGGCCTGCCGCTGCAGGACGCCGAAGTCCGCATCCTCGACAGGCAGGGCCAGGCCCTGCCCACGGGCGAGGTCGGCCTGATCTACGTGCGCCAGCCCGCCTATGCCGACTTCACCTACAAGGGCAACGAAGAGGCCCGCCGCAAGATGGACCAGGGCGGCCTCATCACCCTGGGCGACATGGGCTACCTGGACGAGGAAGGCTTTCTCTACGTCTGCGACCGCGACTCGGACATGGTGATCTCCGGCGGCGTGAACATCTACCCGGCCGAGATAGAGAACGAGCTGCTCAGGCACCCCGGCATAGCAGACTGCGCCGTCATCGGCGTGCCCGATGCCGAGTACGGCGAACGGCTGCTGGCCCTGGTCGAGCCCGGCCAGTCAGGCACACTGCCCGAAGCGGAACTGAAAGAATGGCTGCGCGGCCGGCTGGCGGCCTACAAGCTGCCGCGCAGCTTCGTCTTCCAGCGCCTGCCCCGCGACGACAACGGAAAGATCGCCAAAAGAAAGCTGCGCGACGCCCACTGGGGCGCGACGCAGCGCAAGATCTGAACCCGCCAACACCGAAAGAGAAGGAGACAACGCATGAACAAGGCCATCGCATTGCTGCTTGCCGCTGCGGCCACCGCAGCCGCAGCCCCCGGGTTCGCCCAGTCCGACTACCCCAGCAAGCCCATCAAGCTCATCGCCCCGTATGCGCCGGGCGGCTCGGTCGATGTGCTGGCCCGCACCCTGGCCACGCACCTGTCCACCGAGCTCAAGCAGTCCGTGGTCGTGGAGAACCGGCCAGGCGCCAACACCATGATTGCCGCCTCGGCCGTGGCGCGCTCGCCGGCCGACGGCTACACCCTGCTGCTGGCCAGCAATGCCAGCATGGTGCTCAACCCCCTGCTCTACAAGAAGCTCAGCTACAACCCCGACCGGGAGCTGAAGCTCACCAACATCCTGGCCGAGGCCCCGCTGGTGCTGGTCACCAACAGCCAGACCGGCATCAAAAACGTGGCCGACCTCAAGGCCTACTCCAAGGCCCACGCGGGCAAGCTCAACTACAGCTCGGTCGGCCTGGGCAACCCGCTGCAGCTGACCACCGAGCTGATCAAGTCCCGCCTGGACGTGGCCGCCACCCACATTCCCTTCAACGGCAGCGCGCCGGCCCTCACCGCCCTCATGGCCAACGACACCCAGCTCATGGTGGACGTGGCCGGCACCTCCCTGCCCCACATCAAGGCCGGCAAGCTGGTGGCCATTGCCACCACCGGGCCGGAGCGCTCGCAGTTCCTTCCGCAGACGCCCACCATTGCCGAATCGGGCGTGCCGGGCTTCAGGGCCTCCACCTGGTTCGGCATTGCCGTGCCCGCAGGCACGCCCGCGGACGCGCGCAACACCCTGCAGGCCGCCGTCAACAAGGTCATGCTCAACCCCGAGTTCGCCAGTGCCCTGGGCAACCAGACCCTGGCCGCCAGGAAGCCCCAGACCCAGGCCCAGCTCGACGACTTCCTGGCCGCAGACGGCCAGATGTGGCGCAAGGTGATCGCGGACAACGCGATTGCGCTGGAGAACTGAAGACCGAAAAGGTGATGAACTAAGGACCTAAGGGCCGGACACCTCGGCCTGCTCCACGAAGCGCAGCAGGCTGGCCCTGAGGAACTCGGTCATCACCTTGACGGCATGCGAGGGCCGACGGTCCTCGGCCGTGATGATGTACAGCCGGTCGCCCAGGCCGGACACCGTCCAGTCCGGGCACACGCGCTGCACCGCGCCCGATCGCAGCTCGTCCATCACCATGTAGTTGGGCAAGGTGGCCACGCCGCTGCCCCGGAGCATGGACTGCTTGAGGAAGGGGAAATGCTCGCTGGTGATGCAGGGCTCGCACTTGAGCGCAATCTCCTGCTGCCCCTTTTTCACCGAGACGGCATAGGTCTTGCCATCGCCGGGTGGCGTCAGCAACACGCCGTGGGGAATCTCGGCGGGGTCGTGGAACGGCCGCGCCTTGGCATAGGCGCTGCTGGCATACAGGCCAAAGCCCACCGGCCCCAGATCGCGCGCCACCAGGTGCTCCTGCACGTCGCGTGCCACGCGCACGGCCACATCCACCTGGGCGCTCATGGGATCGCTCACCCGGTTGGAGAACAGCACGCGGATGCGCACCTGCGGGTGCCGCTTCTGGAACGCCAGCAGCATGTCGGCCAGATACAGCTCGCCCAGGCCCGTGGGAATGCTCAGCCGCACCGAGCCCGTCACCACATGCTGCAGCGCGTCGATGGCGCCCTGCGCCGCCTCCACCTCCTGGATGATGCTGCGCCCGTGCTCGTACAGCACCTCGCCCGCCGCCGTCAGCAAAAAGCTGCGCGTCGTACGGTGCAGCAGGGTCACGCCCAGCGCCGTCTCCAGCGACTTGAGCTCCTTGCTCACCTTGGAGCGCGTGATGTCGCGCTTGCGCGCCGCAGCGCTGAGGCTGCGCGCGTCCACGATCTCTACGAAATTGCGGATGAGGTTGATGTCCATGGCTTGAGAGCGGCAGGTCAGGCGGGCCGCCTTGTTCGCGGCCTTGTTCGCGGCCGCAGGCAACGCGCCCGGACCGCCACCCCCGGACTATGGCACCGTCACGACGCCTGGCCCCGCCACCCGTGGGCGCCGGGACACAGGGCTTTCCCCGGTGCCCGCCGCATCAGTCCAGGCTGATCTGCGACGAAGAGGCCACCTGCTTCCAGGTCGTCACATCCTTGAGGATCACCGCGCCGAACTGCTCCGGCGTATTGGCCACCACCGTGCCGCCCAGCTCCGCCAGGCGCTGGCGCAGTTGCGGGTCGGCCAGGGCCTGCACGCTGGCCTTGTGCAGCTTGTCGCGGATGTCCTTGGGCAGGCCCTTGGGTGCCAGCAGGCCGTTCCAGGCCTGCACGGCGTAGCCGGGCACGCCGGACTCGGCAAAGGTCGGCACATCGGGCAGCTCGCTGCTGCGCTGGGCCGTGGCCACGGCCAGCGGGCGGATCTTGCCGGACTTGATGTGCGGCAGCGAGGCCGGCAGCGGCTCCCACAGCATGGACACCTGGCCGCCGATCAGATCGGTGAAGGCCGGGCCAGCGCCACGGTAGGGCACATGCATGATCTGCACGCCCGCCTTGGCCTTGAACAGCTCCATGGCCAGATGGCCCAGACCGCCCGCGCCCGAGGACGCATACGACAGATGGCCCGGCTGCGCCTTGGCCAGCGCGATCAGCTCCTTCAGATTGGCCGCCTTGACCGAGGGATGCACGCTGAGCACGCCCGGCACCGTGATCACCTGGGTGATGGGCGTGAAATCCTTCACCGCGTCATAGGGCAGCTTGGTGTAGACGGCCGGATTCGTGCCGTGCGTGCTGGACGTGGCGCCCAGCAGCGTATAGCCGTCCGGCTTGGCATCGGCCACGAAGCGCGTGCCCAGCGAGCCACCGGCACCGGCCTTGTTCTCCACGATCACCGAGGCGCCCAGCACCTTGCCCAGCTGCTGCGCGAACAGGCGGTTCACCACATCGGCCGTGCCGCCGGGCGGAAACGGCACGATCAGGCGGATGGGCTCGGCCGTGGGCCAGCCTGCATCGGCTGCCAGGGCCGACTGCGCGGGCGCCAGGGCGCCCAGGGCCAGGGCCGCCGTGGTTGCAGACAGGCTGCGGATCATGAAATTGCGGCGTTGCATGAGATTTTTCTCCTCGTTGAAATTCTTCGGGACCAGGACCGGCCAGTAACCCGCCAGTCACGGGCAAGTCACCGGCCCAGGCGCTCCAGCCAGGCCAGCACCCGGCCCAGCACCTCGTCGCCATTGGTGTCCAGCATGCAGAAATGCGAATTGCCGGTGATGCCTGCGGCCGGCAGGTCCAGCACCTCGGCGCGGCCGCCCAGGCGGCGCAGCAGCTGCCAATACACATCGGTCTGCGCGCGGTACTTCTGCCACTGCGGGCTGTGCGCGAAATGGTCGCCCCACACCGCCAGGTGCGGGATGGCCGAGGCAGGCGCGAAGGCATCCGCCCCCTCCTGCCCCTGTTGCCCCTGCTGCCCTTCTTGCACCACCGGCATGCCCGTAGGCTCCACGCCCACCACGGCGCGCACCAGGTGCGGCTTGCGGCTGGCCGCATGCGCGGCAAAGCCACCGCCCTGGCTGTGGCCCATCACCACGCAGGGGCCGAACTGCTCCAGCAGCGCGTCATAGGCCGCCATGGCCATGGCCTCATGCCCCAGCCAGCGCGGCACCATCTGCCGCACCAGGGCACAGAAATGCTCATGCGGAAAACGCTGTCCCGCGAAAGGCTCGCCCAGGCCAAGGTCCACGCCTGAAGGCGTCGCATGGCCTATGCGAAACAGCGTCCACGCCTCCTCGGCACTGCGGAACACAGGCGCCTCGGCATAGATCTCGGGGAACATCGCCCAGCCCGCGCGGCCGCGCTCCACGGCATCGCAGACCACCACGTCATGGCCGGCCTCCAGCAGGCGCCACAGCCAGCCCTGGCGCCCATCGGGCGTGGACTCCCACTGCGCACCCGTCATGCCGCCGCCGTGCCACAGCAGCACGGGCAGGGGGCTGCGCGGACGCGCCAGCCGGTACTCAATGGCATACATCTGGCCCACGGCATAGCTGCCATTCATGTCCAGCGGCCGCTCGCCGCCATTGCGCACCACTTCCCTGTGCTGGATCGGCAGATCCCGCACCGTGCGCTGCGCACCGCCAATGAAATGGCTTTGCATCTTCCTGAGGCAAACTTCAGGCATAACAGGGCTTCTCTCGCATGCCGCCATGCTAGGCATGCCCCGCCTTGGTGCTGTGCCGATTGCGGCGGGGCTGTGCCGGATCAGCACAGCCCTACACCCACCCTACCCATGCACGAACTCAACCTCAAACTGCTGCAGGACCTGCAGGCCCTGGCCGACACCGGCAGCCTCTACAAGGCCGCCGAGCGCCGCCACATCACCCACCCCGCCTTTGGCCGCCGCATCCGCGCGCTGGAGGAATGGGCGGGCACGCCCCTGGTCGAGCGCGGCCACCAGTCCACCACGCTCACGGCCGCCGGCAAGACGCTGCTGGCCTCGGCCCATGAAGTGCTGGGCATCCTGGAGCAGACCCACGGCCTGCTGCAGCGCCCCCACCGCACGCGCGATGAAACCATCACCATCGCGGCCGGCCGCACGCTGTCGCACACCGTCCTGCCGGGCATCATCACCGCCCTCAACCAGGCCATGCCCCAGCTGTGCTGGAAAGTGGTCACTACCAGCCTGGACTACGGCGTGGAAATGCTGCTGCAAGGCAAGGTGGACCTGCTCATGTGCCACGCCCAGCCCGCCATCGAAGGCAGCCTGCAGGGCCACCACCTGGCCTGGCTGCCCGTGGGCCAGGACACGCTGATCCCCGTCAGCATCCCCCTGGTCCCGCAACTGCCCAAATACGCCCTGCCCGCCCACGGCGGCGGCCCGCTGGTGCCCTACCTGGACTATGCGCAAAGCATGTCCCTGGGCAAGATCCTGCGCAGCCACCTGCACGAGCTGTGCGACACCACGCGCCTGCGCACCGTCTACGAGGCCGACCTGGCCGACTCCCTGCACGCCATGGTCCACCAGGGCCTAGGCCTGGCCTGGCTGCCGCTCACCCTGGTCAAGACCGACCTGACCGAGGGCCGCCTGGCCCGCGCGGCCGGGCCCGACAAGGACGTGCCCATCAACGTGCGGCTCTACCGGCGGCCTGCGGCGCAGAGCAAGCCGCTCACGCGCAGGGTGTGGGCGGGGTTGGAGAATCTTTATGGGAGGAGTCAGAAGTCGTGAGGCGGGCGGGTCAGTTTGTGTGACTTGGCGGCCGCGGCCTTGCGTTGTTGACCGTCTGTAAATTTGAGCGCCGCGCGCTCTTCTTGCCCCTGCCGGGCGGTTTCTTTTAGAGGCCGGGTCTCGGCCCGGCAGCCGACTGCCCTTTCTTGATTCGCCAAGAAAGGTCAGATCAAAGAAGGCGACC
>NZ_LFJT01000116.1:0-6196 GCF_001682645.1 Delftia sp. JD2 | reverse complement strand
CACGCCGGACATGCTGACCCTGGTGGCGCTGGATGAGGATGAGATTGCACGCATTGCCGCTGCGGTGCCCGGTGGCGCAGCCAACATCCAGGACATCTACCCGCTGGCGCCGTTGCAGGAGGGAATTTTGTTCCACCACCTGCTGCAGTCCGGGGGCGATGTGTTTGTCTCGCCCAACCTGCTGAGCTTCGGGGCGCGCGAGCAGCTGCAATCCTTCGTGCACAGCCTCAACCAGGTGATTGCGCGCCATGACATCCTGCGCACGGCCGTGCTCTGGGAGGGGCTGTCCGAGCCCGTGCAGGTGGTGCTGCGCCAGGCACCGCTGCAGCTGCAGTGGCCTGATGCGGATGAGGCGCATGGGTCGCATGAGGCACATGGGGCACATGAGGCGTTGGTGCCGCAGATGCTGGAGCAACTGCGCAGCCACGACCTGCGCCTGGACGTGCGGCAGGCGCCGATGATAGGGGCGCGGGCCGCGCACGATGCCGGGCAAGGCCGCTGGCTGCTGCAGCTGCTGAGTCACCACCTGGTGATGGACCGCATCACGCTGGACCTGCTGCTGCAGGAAGTGCTGCGGCTTCAGCAGGGCCGCGTGGCCGAGCTGCCGGTGCCTGTGCCCTTCCGGCGCTTTGTGGCGCAGGCGCGCCAGGGCGTGGCGGCCGAGGCGCACGAGCGGTTCTTCCGCCGCATGCTGGCCGATGTGCAGGAGCCCACGGCCGCCTTCGGCCTGCTGGATGTGCAAGGCGATGGCCGTGGCATGGAGGAGGCCCGCCTGCGGTTGGACACACCGCTGGCCGAGGGCATGCGCCGCCAGGCGCGTGCGCACGGCGTCAGCCCCGCCGCGCTCTGCCACCTGGCCTGGGCGCTGGTGCTGGCCCGGACCAGCGGCAGGCAGGAGCCGGTCTTCGGCACCGTGCTGATGGGCCGCATGGACGGCGGCGCCGGTGCGCAGCAGGCGCTGGGCATGTTCATCAACACCTTGCCGCTGCGCCTGCCGCTGGGCGAAGGCAGCGTGCTCCAGGGCCTGCGCCGCACCGCGGCGGCGCTTGCGGCGCTGCTGCAGCACGAGCATGCCAGCCTGTCGCTGGCCCAGCGCTGCAGCGGCCTGCCTGCGGGAACGCCGCTGTTCAGCGCATTGCTGAACTACCGGCATGGCGCGGCCGAGGGCGCTGCGCAAGAGCTGGCCCGGGCCGGCGTGCAGGTGCTGGGCCGCCCCGAGCGCAGCAACTATCCCGTGGGCATGGCCGTGGATGACGACGGCCAGGGCTTTGTGCTCGTCGCCCAGGTGGTTTGCAGCGTAGGGGCCGGGCGCGTCTGCGCCTACATGCAGCAGGCCCTGCAGGCGCTGGTGCAGGCGCTGCAGCAGCAGCCCGGCCGCGACCTGCGCACGCTGGACGTGGTGCCCCCGGCCGAGCGCCAGGCGCTGCTGGCGCAGGCCTGCAACCCCCGGTCCTGGCCGCAGGCCTTGCCGGTGCACCGCATGTTCGAGGCGCAGGCAAGGCAGCGGCCCCAGGCCCCGGCGCTGACCGCGGACGGGCAGGTGTTCAGCTACGGCGATCTGGACCGGCGGGCCAGCCGCCTGGCGCAGGCCCTGATCGCCCAGGGGCTGCGGCCCGGGCAGCGCGTGGGCCTGGTGGCCGAGCGCGGGGCCGCCATGGTGGCCGGCCTGCTGGCCATCCTCAAGGCGGGCGCTGCCTACGTGCCCGTCGATCCGGCCCTGCCCGATGAGCGCATGCAGTACATGCTGCAGGACAGCGGGGCCTGCCTGGTGCTGGCCTCGGGCCTGGCGCCGGGCCGGCTGGCCGTGCTCGCCGCCAGCGTGCCGAAGGTGCTGGAGCTGGAGGAGCTGGAGGCGCCGGAGGTACTGGAGGCAAGGGAGCCAGGGCCGCCGGCAGGCACTGAACGCGCGCCCCGCGTCGAGGTGCATGGCGACCAGGCCGCCTATGTGATCTACACCTCGGGCTCCACCGGCCGGCCCAAGGGCGTGGTGGTGCGGCATGCGGCCTTCTCCAACTTCCTGCAGTCCATGGCGGCACAGCCGGGCCTGCAGGCGCAGGACGTGGTGCTGGCCACGACCTCCGTGTCCTTCGACATTGCGGGCCTGGAGATCTTCCTGCCCCTGGCCGTGGGCGCGCAGCTGGTGGTGGCCGGGCGCGAACAGGTGCGCGACGCGGCCGCGCTGGCGGCGCTGCTGGAGCGCAGCCGCGCCAGCGTGATGCAGGCCACGCCCTCGGGCTGGCGCCTGCTGCTGGCCGGTGGCTGGAAGGCGGCACGGCCGCTGAAGGCGCTGTGCGGCGGCGAGGCGCTTGCGCCGGACCTGATCGCCCTGCTGCGCGCGGCGGGCGTGGACCTCTGGAACCTCTACGGCCCGACCGAGACCACGATCTGGTCCAGCCTGCAGCAGGTGCAGGGCGATGCCGCCACGCTGGGCCAGGCCATCGCGGCCACCCGGCTGCTGGTGCTTGACGAAGGACTGCGCTGCGTGCCGCAAGGCGTGGCCGGGGAGCTGTTCATTGGCGGCCAGGGCCTGGCGCGCGGCTACTGGCAGCGGCCGGGCCTGAGCGCAGAGCGTTTTGTGGCCGATCCTTTCGCGGGACCGGACGCGGCTGGCGAACGCCTGTACCGCACGGGCGACCTGGTGCGCCGCAATGCCGATGGCGCGCTCGAATACCTGGGCCGGCTGGACCACCAGGTCAAGATCCGCGGCCACCGCATCGAGCTGGGCGAGGTGGAGGCCGCACTGCTGGCCCAGCCCGAGGTGCGCGAGGCCGTGGTCACGGCAGCGGGGTCCGGCAGTGATACGCGCCTTGTGGCGCACGTATCTCTACATGCATCGCTACATGCACCGCTGCATGCAGGCCCTCCCCTGGACGCTGCGGCACTGCGCGCAAGACTGGCCAGCGGCCTGCCCGACTACATGCTGCCGTCCGCCATCGTGGTGCTGGACACGCTGCCGCTGAACAACAGCGGCAAGGTGGACCGTGCCGCGCTGCCTGCGGCGCAGGCACCGGCCGGCCAGTCCTACGAGGCGCCCTCGGGGCAGGCCGAGGAAATGCTGGCCGGGCTCTGGTCCGAGCTGCTGGGCGGTGGCCGCGTGGACCGCCGCGACAGCTTCTTCGAGCGCGGCGGGCACTCGCTCAAGGTGGTGCAACTGCTGGCGCGGCTGCAGGGGGCAGGCGCTGCGGGGCTGACCGCCCAGGACGTTTTCCGCACCCCGGTGCTGCAGGACATGGCGGGCCTGGTGCGCCTGCCAGCCCATGGCAGCGCGGATGCTGCGGGTGCAACAGGCACGACAGGCGCGGATGCGCAGGCGCTCGATGCGCTGGATTCCTTTCTCGAAACTCTGGGAGATATCTGATGGACCGTGGCCGCCTGCGCCAAATCGCCGAGCGCTTTGCAAGCCTGAGCCCTGCCCAGCGCACGCTGGCATTGCAAAAGATCCGGGCCGAGGGACTGGATCTCTCGCATTTCCCCATCCCCGTGCGCGCACCCTCGTCCGACCAGACCGAAGCCCTGTCCCATGCGCAGCTGCGCCAGTGGTTCCTGTGGAAGCTGGACCCGCAAAGCTCGGCCTACCACATCGCCCAGGCCTCGTGGATGCATGGCGAGCTGGATCTGGCGGCCTTGCGGCAGGCGTTCGGCGTGCTGCTGGAGCGCCACGGCGGACTGCGCACGGTGTTCGAGGAAAGCCCCGACGGCCTGGCGCGGCAGCGCATCGTGCCGCAGCTGGCCCTGGAGTTGCCGCTGATCGACCTCAGCTCCCTGCCTGCCTCACAGCGGCGCGAGCGGGCCCTGGCCGAAGCCGAGCGCCTGTGCCTCACGCCCTTTGACCTGACGCGCGGACCGCTGCTGCGCGTGGCCGCCGTTCGCCTGGACAGCCGCCAGCACCTGCTGGTGGTGGTGATGCACCACATCATCTCCGACGGCCGCTCCATGCAGATCCTGCTGGAGGAGTTCGCCGGCCTGTACGCGGCACTGGTGCAGCAGCGCCCGACCCGCCTGCCGCCGCTGCCCATTGCCTACACCGACTACGCCGCCTGGCAGCGCGACTGGCTGGAGGCCGGGGAAAGGCAGCGCCTGCTGGACTACTGGCTGCCCGAGCTGGCCGGGGGGCAGGACCTGCATCTGGAGCTGCCCGCCGACCATGCCCGCGCGCCGGGCGCCGAGACCCGCTGGCATGCCGCCTGGCACCGGCTGGAGCTGCCCGCCAGCCTGGTGGCCGGACTGGAGCAGCGCGCCCGCGAGCAGAGTACCTCCCTCTTCGTGGCGCTGCTGGCCGGGTTCCAGGCCCTGTTGCACCGCTATACCGCCGAGACCGATATCCGCGTGGGCGTGCCCGTGGCCAACCGCAACCAGCCCGAGGCCGAGCCGCTGGTCGGCTTCTTCGTCAACACGCTGGTGATGCGTGGCCGGCTCGATCCCCGCATGCGCCTGCAGGAGCTGCTGGCCCAGCTGGCCGAGCGGGTCCGCCTGGTCCTGGCCCACCAGGACCTGCCCTACGAGCAACTGGTCGAGGCGCTGCAGCCGCGCCGCAGCCTGGACGGCAGCTCGCTGTTCCAGGTGATGCTGAACTACCAGCACGAAGAGGCGGCCGGCCTGGCGGGCCTGGAGATCCAGAAGCTGGAGCTGGACGGCCTGGCCGCCCAGTTCGAGCTGACCCTGCACGCCAGCCGCCGCGCCAACGGCAGCCTGCAGCTGGGCTTTGCCTATGCGCGCGAGCGCTTCGAGCCGGCCACGGTGCAGCGCATGGGCGCGCATCTGTCGCTGCTGCTGCAGGCGCTGGCGCATGCGCCGCAGTGCGCGCTGGACCAGGTGCAACTGCTGCCCGGCGATGAGCAGGCGCAGCTTCTGGACCGCAGTGCGCGCCGCAGTACACGCAATGGACCTGCCCTCAACCCTGCGCAGCCCGCCTGCCTGCACCAGCGCTTTGCGGCAAGCGCGCAGCAACGGCCGGATGCGATGGCGTTGACCTGCGAGTCCGCACGACTGACCTACGCCGAACTCGACGCCCAGGCCAACCGCCTGGCCCGCCGCCTGATCGCCCTGGGCGTGCGCCCGGAGACGCGCGTGGGCATTGCCATGCAGCGCTCGGTGGAGATGGTGGTGGGACTGCTGGCCATCCTCAAGGCCGGTGGCGCCTATGTGCCGCTGGACCCGGACTACCCGGCGGATCGTCTGGCACATATGGTCGAGGACAGCGGCATTGCCCTGGTGCTGACGCAGGCTGCTGTTCGCGAGCGCATTCCCGGCGCTGCTGCGCTGCAGGTGCTGGAGATCGACACGCTGGACCTGTCGGGCGAACCCGGTACCGATCCGCAGGTTGAAGTCTCGGCCGACAGCCTGGCCTATGTGATCTACACCTCGGGCTCGACAGGCAAACCCAAAGGCGCGCAACTGAGCCACCGCAACGTGGCACGGCTGCTGGATGCCACCGATGCCTGGTTCGGCTTCGGGCCTGACGATGTCTGGACCCTGTTCCATTCCTACGCCTTCGACTTCTCGGTATGGGAGATCTTCGGCGCGCTGTGCACGGGGGGCAGGCTGGTGGTGGTGCCGTACTGGGTCAGCCGCTCGCCCCAGGACTTTCTGGCTTTGCTGCGTGCCGAGCGCGTAACGGTTCTCAATCAAACGCCCTCGGCCTTCGGGCAGCTGGTCCATGCCGTGGATCAGGACGAAGAAGGCGGCGCTGGCCTGTCCCTGCGCCAGGTGATCTTCGGCGGCGAGGCGCTGGAGCCCGAGAGCCTGCGGCCCTGGTTTGACCGCTTCGGTGACCAGAGCCCCCAACTCATCAACATGTACGGCATCACCGAGACCACGGTGCATGTGACGTACCGGCAGATCACCGAGGCGGATTTGGACGGAGGCCGCAGCCCCGTTGGCGTGGCGATACCCGACCTGGGCCTGTATGTGCTGGACGGCAGCCTGAACCTGCTGCCGCAGGGTGTGGCCGGGGAGCTGTACGTGGCGGGCGAAGGACTGGCACGCGGCTATCTCAACAGGCAAGGGCTGACGGCAGAGCGCTTCATTGCCAACCCGTTCAGCGAGACGGGCGAGCGCCTGTACCGCACAGGCGATCTGGTGCGCTGGAACGCTCAGGGCGAACTCGAATACCTGGGCCGTGCCGACCAGCAGGTCAAGATCCGGGGCTTCCGCATCGAGCTGGGCGAGGTGCAGTCGCAGCTGCTGGCCCAGCCTG
>NZ_LFJT01000115.1:0-6479 GCF_001682645.1 Delftia sp. JD2 | reverse complement strand
GAGCGGGAAAACGGGTTCGAACCGTCGACCTCAACCTTGGCAAGGTTGCGCTCTACCAACTGAGCTATTCCCGCATTTCTACCGAAGCCTGACATTCTACAACGTCGTTTGCTGCGATGGGATGAATTGTAGCGTAGTTCTTGGAGGGTTCAGGAAAAACGCTACATTTTTTCATCTTCAGTGCTTGACGGCTGGCTCCACAGGCTTGGATTCCGCTGGTGGCGGCGCTGCGGCCTCCTCCTCGGACAAGGGCTCGGGCACGCGCTCCAGCGCCACCTTGAGGACCTGGTCGATCCACTTGACGGGGATGATTTCCAGGCCGCTCTTGACGTTGTCGGGGATCTCCTGGAGGTCCTTGACGTTCTCTTCGGGGATCAGCACCGTCTTGATGCCGCCACGCAGGGCCGCCAGCAGCTTTTCCTTGAGACCGCCGATGGCGGTGACCTCGCCGCGCAGCGTGATTTCGCCAGTCATGGCGACATCGGCACGCACCGGGATACCGGTCAGCGCAGAGACGAAGGCCGTCGTCATGGCCGCACCCGCGCTGGGGCCGTCCTTGGGCGTGGCGCCATCGGGCACGTGCACGTGGATGTCCTTCTTCTCGAAGGCCTCGTCCTTGATGCCGAGCATGCGCGAGCGGCTGCGCACCACGGTGCGGGCGGCTTCCACGGATTCCTTCATCACGTCGCCCAGGGAGCCGGTGCGCGAGATCACGCCCTTGCCGGGCATGATGGCGGCCTCGATGGTCAGCAGGTCGCCACCGACCTCGGTCCATGCCAGGCCCACGACCTGGCCGACCTGGTTGTTGTGCTCGGCACGGCCGTAGCTGTACTTGCGCACACCCAGGTAGTCGGTGAGGTTGTCGGCATTGACGACGACGGTGGGCTCCAGCTTCTTGAGCTGCAGTCCCTTGACCACCTTGCGGCAGATCTTGGAGAGCTCGCGTTCCAGCGAGCGCACGCCGGCTTCACGCGTGTAGTAGCGCACGATGTCGCGGATGGCGGACTCGTCGACCTGCATTTCGCCGTCCTTCACACCGTTGTTGGTGAGTTGCTTGGGCAGCAGATAGCGGATGGCGATGTTGACCTTTTCGTCCTCGGTGTAACCCGACAGGCGTATCACTTCCATGCGGTCCAGCAGCGCGGGCGGGATGTTCATGGAGTTGGAGGTCGCCACAAACATCACGTCGCTGAGGTCGAAGTCCACCTCGACGTAGTGATCGCCGAAGGTGTGGTTCTGCTCGGGGTCCAGCACTTCCAGCAGGGCACTCGACGGGTCGCCACGGAAGTCCATTCCGAGCTTGTCGATTTCGTCCAGCAGGAACAGCGGGTTGCGCGTGCCGACCTTGTCCAGGCTTTGCAGCACCTTGCCCGGCATGGCGCCGATGTAGGTGCGGCGGTGGCCGCGGATTTCCGCCTCGTCACGCATGCCGCCCAGCGCCATGCGCACGTACTTGCGGCCCGTGGCCTTGGCGATGGACTGGCCCAACGAGGTCTTGCCCACGCCCGGAGGTCCGACCAGGCACAGGATGGGCGCCTTGACCTTGTCCACGCGCTGCTGCACAGCAAGATATTCAAGGATGCGGTCCTTGACCTTTTCGAGGCCGAAGTGGTCGGCATTGAGCACGTCCTCGGCATTGGCAAGGTCGTGCTTGATCTTGGTCTTCTTGCTCCAGGGCAGGCCCGTGAGCACGTCGATGTAGTTGCGCACCACGGTGGCTTCGGCCGACATGGGCGACATGAGCTTGAGCTTCTTGAGCTCGGCCTCGGCTTTCTTGCGCGCCTCGGCGGGCATGCGGGCCAGCTTGATCTTCTTCTCGATCTCTTCGATGTCGGCGCCGTCTTCGCCCTCGCCCAGTTCCTTCTGGATGGCCTTGACCTGCTCGTTCAGGTAGAAGTCGCGCTGGTTCTTCTCCATCTGGCGCTTGACGCGGCCACGGATGCGCTTGTCGACGTTGAGGATGTCGACTTCGCGGTCCAGTTGCTCGAAGAGGTTCTCCAGGCGTTCCTTGATGTCCACCAGGTCGAGCACGGCCTGCTTGTTCTCCAGCTTGAGCGGCAGGTGCGCGGCAATGGTGTCGGCCAGGCGGCCGGCATCGTCGATGCTGGCGATGGAGGTGAGGATCTCGGGCGGGATCTTCTTGTTGAGTTTGACGTACTGGTCGAACTGCTGCGTCACGGCGCGGCGCAGGGCCTCGATCTCGCTGGGCTTGTGTGTTTCAGCCTCGGGCGCCACAGGCACGACGGAGCCCACGAAGTGGGTCTCTTCGTCCATGACCTGCTTGACCAGCGCGCGCTGCTGGCCTTCGACCAGCACCTTGACCGTGCCGTCGGGCAGCTTGAGCATCTGCAGGATGGTGGACACGCAGCCGACATCGAACATGTCAGCGGCCGTGGGCTCGTCCTTGGAGGCGGTCTTCTGGGCCACCAGCATGATGCGGCGGTCGCCCTCCATGGCCAGCTCCAGCGCCTTGATGCTCTTGGCGCGCCCCACGAACAGCGGGATCACCATGTGGGGGAACACGACCACATCGCGCAGCGGCAGCAGCGCCAGGTCTAGGGGGGTGGAAGGCAAAGGGGTATGTCCTGACATGGGAATCCTCGGTTTGTCAGCGGAAGATGGTCCGCACACCGGTGTATTTCAACCCTGCGGCCCGAAAGGATTTCGGGACGCAGGGACTTGCGCTGCCGGACCTTTGCAGGCGGCGGCGCATCAGGCCTTCTTGGCCGCTTCGCGGTAAACCAGCAGCGGCGCCTTTCCGTCTTCGATGGTGGACTCGTCCACCACTACCTTTTCGACATTGTCGGCATTGGGCAGCTCGTACATGGTGCCGATCAGAGATTGCTCCAGGATGGAGCGCAGGCCACGGGCACCCGTCTTGCGCGCCAGCGCCTTGCGGGCGATGGCCTTGAGCGCGGCAGGCCGGATCTCCAGCTCCACGCCTTCCATGGCCAGCAGCTTGCTGTACTGCTTGACCAGGGCGTTCTTGGGCTCGGTCAGGATCTGCACCAGGGCGTCTTCGCCCAGTTCGGCCAGGGCCGTGACCACGGGCATGCGGCCGACCAGCTCGGGGATGATGCCGAACTTGATCAGGTCTTCAGGCTCGATCTCCTGGAACACTTCCGAGATGGAACGCTGCTTCTTGCTCTTGACCGTGGCGCCAAAGCCGATGCCAGACGCCTCGGTGCGGTTCTCGATGACCTTCTCCAGGCCCGCGAACGCGCCGCCGCAGATGAACAGGATGTTGGTCGTGTCGATCTGCAGGAAGTCCTGGTTCGGATGCTTGCGGCCGCCTTGCGGGGGAACGCTGGCCATGGTGCCTTCGATGAGCTTGAGCAGGGCCTGCTGCACGCCCTCGCCCGACACGTCGCGCGTGATGCTGGGGTTGTCGGACTTGCGCGAGATCTTGTCGATCTCGTCGATGTAGACGATGCCGCGCTGTGCACGCTCGACGTCGTACTCGCAGCTTTGCAGCAGCTTCTGGATGATGTTCTCGACGTCCTCGCCCACGTAGCCGGCTTCGGTCAGCGTGGTGGCATCGGCCATGACGAAGGGAACGTTGAGCATGCGCGCCAGCGTCTGCGCCAGCAGCGTCTTGCCGGAGCCCGTGGGACCGATGAGCAGGATGTTGCTCTTGGCCAGCTCAATCTCGTCCTTGCCGGCCTTGTCCTTGTGACGCAGGCGCTTGTAGTGGTTGTAGACGGCAACGGCCAGCGTGCGCTTGGGCAGGTCCTGGCCGATCACGTAGTTGTCCAGGTTGGCCTTGATTTCGGCGGGCGTGGGCAGGTCGCCTCGGCCGTCCTTGGCCTCGGTGCTGGGCTGCTCGTCGCGGATGATCTCGTTGCAGAGATCGATGCACTCGTCGCAGATAAAGACTGACGGACCCGCGATCAGCTTCTTGACCTCATGCTGGCTCTTGCCGCAGAAGGTGCAATAAAGGTTTTTTTCGCTGGAGGAGCCTTTTTTCTCGGCCATGGGGTCGGTGCCTTGTTACAGAAATATGGAAAAGGATGATAACCAAATGGAAAGCGGCGTTTTCCGTAGGGGGAAAACGCCGCCCATTCTCATGCAGCCTCCGGACTTCAGGAGCGCTTGTTGATCACCTGATCGACCAGGCCGTAGTCCTTGGCTTCCTCGGCGGACAGGAAGTAGTCGCGCTCGGTGTCGTGCTGGATCTTTTCCAGCGGCTGGCCCGTGCGCTCGGCCAGGATCTTGTTCAGGCGCTCGCGGGTCTTGAGGATCTCGCGTGCGTGGATCTCGATCTCGGTGGCCTGGCCCTGCATGCCGCCCAGCGGCTGGTGGATCATGACCTGGGAGTTGGGCAGCGCAAAGCGCTTGCCCTTGGTGCCAGCGGCCAGCAGGAAGGCGCCCATGCTGGCTGCGATGCCGGTGCACAGCGTGGACACATCGGGCTTGATGAAGTTCATCGTGTCGAAGATGGCCAGGCCGGCGCTTACGGAGCCGCCGGGGCTGTTGATGTAGAACGAAATGTCCTTGTCGGGGTTTTCGCTTTCAAGGAACAGCAGCTGGGCCACGACGAGGTTGGCCGTCTGGTCATTGACAGGGCCCACCAGGAAGATCACCCGGTCCTTGAGCAGGCGCGAGTAGATGTCGTACGACCGCTCTCCGCGGCCGGACTGTTCGATGACCATTGGGATCATGCCCAAACCCTGAGTTTCCAATGCGCTCATGTTTTCTCCAGTACTAGGGGGCTACTTTAGCCGTATCCGGAAAGAAAATGGGGCTTGTGCGCCAAAGCACAAGCCCCGCAGATGCCAACCCGCCCGCCGATCTCACGAAGCGGCAGGCAGGCGGTGCTCAAACCCTCAGGCCTGGCCCATCAGTTCGTCGAAGGACACGGCCTTGTCGGAGACCTTGGCCTTGCCCAGCACGAACTCGGTCACGTTGTTTTCGATGACAACGGCTTCGACTTCAGCCAGGCGTTGGCGGTCGCCGAAGTACCAGCGTGCCACGTCTTCGGGCTTTTCGTAGCTGGCGGCCAGCTCTTCCACGTGGGCCTTGATCTGGTCGGGCGTGGCGTGCAGCTCGTTGGCGCGCACCAGCTCTGCCACCACCAGGCCCAGGCGCACGCGGCGCTCGGCTTGGGGCAGGAACACGTCTTCAGGGATCTCGGCCTTCTCGGCGTCCTTGATGCCGCGCTGCTGCAGCTCGGCGCGGGCGCCTTCCAGCAGACGTGCGACTTCAGCCTGCACCGAAGCCTTGGGCAGTTCCAACTCGGCCTTGGACACCAGGGCGTCCATCACGGCCTGCTTGTTGCGGCCCTGGACGCGGAACTTGACTTCACGCTCCAGGTTCTTCTTGATGTCGGCGCGCAGGCCTTCGACCGTGCCTTCAGCCACGCCCAGTGCCTTGGCAAAAGCCTCGTCCACTTCGGGCAGGTTGGCGGCTTCGATCTTCTTGACCGTCACCAGGAAATCGGCGGTCTTGCCGGCCACGTCCTTGCCGTGGTAGTCGGCGGGGAATGCCAGCGGGAAAGTCTTGGACTCGCCAGCCTTCATGCCGCGCACTGCGTCTTCGAATTCCTTGAGCATCTGGCCTTCGCCGACCAGGAACTGGAAGTCTTCAGCCTTGCCGCCGGAGAAGGTCTCGCCGTCGATCTTGCCTTCGAAGTCCACGGTCACGCGGTCGCCGTCCACGGCCACATCGGCCTGGGCGCGCTGCGCGAAGGTGCGGCGCTGCTTGCGCAGGATGTCCACGGTCTTGTCGATGGCGGCGTCGTCCACTTCGGCGGTCAGCTTCTCGACTTCGGCCGAGGTCAGGTCACCGATCTTGACTTCAGGCATCACTTCGAAGATGGCTTCGAACTGGGCCTCGCCCTCGGGAGCGCCTTCCTTTTCGGAGATGCGGGGCTGGCCAGCCACGCGCAGCTTGGCTTCGTTGACGGCCTGTGCAAAAGCCTCGCCAACCTTGTCGTTGAGCACTTCGTACTGCACCGAGTAGCCATAACGCTGGGCCACCACGCTCATCGGCACCTTGCCGGGACGGAAGCCGTCCATCTTCACGGTGCGCGCCACTTGCTTGAGGCGGTTCTCGACTTCGCTCTGGATGGAGTTCAGAGGCAGGCTCAGCGTGATCTTGCGCTCGAGCTTTTCAAGGGTTTCAACAGTAACGGCCATGTTTGTTCCTATGAGGGATTGGACCGTGCCGGCTGCTGTACAGCCCGCACCGTATTGCGCAAAAGTCACGGTGCGACGCGAGCCAAGCCAGTCGGCCGCGCGGCACCTCAGATTTCAAGGGCTTACATCACATGCACCTGGCCGCTGGGGACCGCACATGGTTCGCTCAACCCGTGATGTAAGCGAAGCCGGACATTATAAACGAGGCGGTTTTGCCTTCGAGACGCGCGCTCTTGCAGGGGAATCCCGCAATCCGCCTGGCCAATGCGCCTCCTCTACAGGAAGCGGGCTTGAGCAGTGTTCGCCGCAGTTGAGCGGCGTTGGTGCGTGGTGCGCGGGGGG
>NZ_LFJT01000114.1:0-7174 GCF_001682645.1 Delftia sp. JD2 | reverse complement strand
CCGGCGCGCACTGCGCGCCAGCCACAGGGCGCTGCCCAGGCCCGTGGCCAGCAGCCATGCAGCCAAGGCCAGGCCCAGCCACCAGCGCATCAGGCCCAGCGCCAGGGCGGCCATCAGCGTGGCACCTGTGGCGGCCAGCAAGGGCACGAACAGGCGCAGGTACAGGCTGTCCAGCGCATCCACGTCGGCCGTCAGCCGCTGCAGCAGGCGCGCGGGCCGCAGGCGCAGGCTCAGGGCGGCGGCGGGCGTGGCCCAGCTGCGCAGCAGCCGCTCGCGCAGGGCGGCCAGCACGGCCAGGGTGGCGTCATGGGTGACCAGCCGTTCGGCATAGCGCGTGCCCGTGCGGCCCAGGGCCAGCAGGCGGATGCCGGCCGAGGGCATGAAGACGTCGAAGACGATGGCCGTGGCCGGCAGCAGCCCGGCCAGCGCCGTGGCCGTGATGAACCAGCCCGACAGGCCCAGCAGCGCCATGCCCATGAGCACCGTGAGCAGGGCCAGCAGCGCGCCACCCAGCCACAGGCGCCGGGGCGCCATGCGCGCCAGGGCGGCAAGCACGGGCCGGAGGGTGGAGCGGGGCTTCATGCGGCCAGCTCCTGCGGGGCGGCATGGCCCGCCAGCTCCACCACGCGGTGCATAGCGGCGGCCAGTTCGGCATCGTGGGTGGCGACGATCAGCGTGCGCCCGCGTGCCAGCTGCAGCAGGGCATCGGTGACCTGGGCGGCCGTGGCCAGGTCCAGGTGGGCCGTGGGTTCATCGACCAGCAGCAGGCCTGCATCGCGCGACAAGGCCAGACGCGCCAGTGCCAGGCGCACGATCTCCCCGCCCGACAGGCCGGCTCCGCCCTCGCCCAGCGTGGCGCCGGCCCGGGTCTCGGCCAGCTTGCCCAGCCCGGCCAGCCGCAGGGCCTGGCGCAGTTCGCCGAAGGTGAATCCCGGGCGGCCCAGCCGGAGGTTTTCGGCCACCGAGCCGGCGAACACATGGGGGCTCTGCCCCATCCAGGCCATGCGCGCGCGCAGCCGGCCGGCCGTTTCGCCGTCGAGCAGCTGGCCGTCGATATGGATGCGCCCAGGCTCGGCCACAGGCAGCAGGCCAGCAATCTGCGCCAGCAGCAGCGACTTGCCGCTGCCGCTGGGGCTCCACAGCGCCACATGCTCGCCAGGCCGCACGTCCAGCGTGAGCGCCGGCAGCGTGACCGCGCCGCCTGGCGCCTGGGGCCGCACCTGCTCCAGGTGCAGGGCGCAGGCCTGGCCGGCCGCCCTGCCGGGCGCAGCCAATGCGCCGGGCAGCGGCTGCGCATCGCGGCCCAGCTCGCCCAGGGCCTGCAGTGCGGCCTCGCCGCTGGCGCGGTCGTGCCAGACGGCAGACAGCTCACGCAGGGGATCGAAGAAGCTGGGCGCCAGCAGCAGCACGAACAGCGCCTGGCCCAGGCTCAGTGTCTGGCCCCAACTGCCAAACGGCAGATGGCCCAGCAGGTGAAAGCCCACGTAGACGGCCACCATGGCCACGCCCAGGGCCGAGAACAGCTCCAGCACCGCAGAGGACAGAAAGGCGATGCGCAGCACGCGCATGCTGCGTTCGCGCAGCGATTCGGCATTGGCGCGCAGCCGCTGCGCCGTGGCATCCACCGCGCCCAGGGCGCGCAGGGTGGACAGGCCGCGCAGCCGGTCGAGCAGGAAGGCGTTCATGCCGCCCAGCTCCACCATCTGCGCCTGGCTGGCCGCCTTGGCGCGCCAGCCGACGATGGCCATGAACAGCGGGATCAGCGGTGCGGCCACCACCAGGATCAGAGCCACCACCCAGCTCTGGCTGGCCACGGCCAGCGCAATCACCAGCGGCACGGTGCGCACGCGCCACATGGCGGTCTGGTAGCGCGACAGCCAGGGCACGATGGCCTCGGCCTGCTCGGCCATGGCGCTGGCCGCCTGGCCCGAGGCCGCGCGCTGGCGGTCCAGCGGCGAGGTGCCCGCCAGCGTGCGCAGCACCTGCATTCGCAGCGCGCTCACCAGGCTGCGCGCCTGCAGATTGGCGCGGCGCGTGCCGCTGGCATCGCACCAGGCGCGCAATCCGCCCAGCAGTGCCACGCCTGCCGCAAGCTGCCACAGTGGCCACAGCGGCTCCACGCCCGCGCCCGCGCCATCGGCCATGGACTGCACGGCCAGCGCCAGCAGCAGCGCCTGGGGCAGCCACAGCAGCGAGGCCAGCACCAGGCGCCCCGTACCCGCCATCGGACGACGCGCCAGCTGGTGGAACTCAGGCAATGACGGGGTACAAGGTTTGTTCATTTATTCTGTAATTTCAGTATTTACTGAAATTACGCAAAGAATTCTAAACAAACTTGCTCCAGGCAAGTCGCTCGTAGGGGGAAGCCGAGTGAAGCAGTCAAGCGTGCGCAAGGGGTTCTGCGCAAACAACTTCGAGAACCGGTCCCGCACAGCGTGGGTAATACCCAAAGAAAACGGCGCCCGAAGGCGCCGTCTGGCAGGGTAGGAGAAGAGCCCGTCCTGGGCTCCCCGACCTTACGGGGTGGACAGCAGGCGGTCGCGCGCCTGGTTGTATTCGCGCTTGAGACGCTCCACCAGCTCGCCCGCACCCGTGACTTCGCGGATGGCGCCAATGCCCTGGCCGCAGCCCCAGATGTCCTTCCAGGCCTTCTTGGCGTCGCCGCCGAAGTTCATCTTGCTGGGGTCCGACTCGGGCAGGTTGTCGGGGTCCAGGCCTGCCGCACGGATGGACGGCGCCAGGTAGTTGCCGTGCACGCCCGTGAACAGGTTGCTGTAGACGATGTCGTCGGAGGTGCCGTCCACGATGGCCTGCTTGTAGGCGTCGTGCGCACGCGCCTCATGCGTGGCAATGAAGGCCGAGCCGATATAGGCGAAGTCCGCACCCATGGCCTGGGCCGCGAGGATGGCACCGCCCGAGGCGATGGAGCCCGACAGCGCCACGGGGCCGTCGAACCATTCGCGGATTTCCTGGATCAGCGCGAACGGGCTCTTGACACCCGCATGGCCGCCCGCGCCCGCCGCCACGGCGATCAGGCCGTCGGCCCCCTTTTCGATGGCCTTGTGCGCGAACTTGTTGTTGATGATGTCGTGCAGCACCACGCCGCCCCAGCTGTGCACGGCCTGGTTCACGTCCTCGCGCGCACCCAGGCTGGTGATGACGATGGGCACCTTGTACTTGGCGCACATCTGCATGTCGTGCTCGAGCCGGTCATTGCTCTTGTGCACGATCTGGTTGATGGCGAACGGCGCCGAGGGCCGGTCCGGATGGGCCTTGTCCCAGGCGGCCAGGGTCTCGGTGATCTCGGCCAGCCAGTCTTCGAGCTGCTCGGCCGGGCGCGCGTTGAGCGCGGGCATGGAGCCCACGATGCCGGCCTGGCACTGGGCGATCACGAGCTTGGGGTTGCTGATGATGAACAGCGGCGAGCCGATCACTGGCAGGGCCAGTTTCTTCAGCGCCGGGGGAAGCTTGGACATGCGTTGTCTCCGTTGGTTCTCGGTGTCTTTGTCTGCGTTGTGCCGTGCGGGAGCGCCGGGTCAGAAGGCGTCCATGGGCAGTGCCATCACGCTGTCGCCGCCGTGCACGATGGCATCGCGCAGGCCCGCCGCCTTGACGAGGATGTGCTCGGCATAAAAGCGTGCCGTCGCAATCTTCGCGCGCATGAAGGCCGCGTCCTGTCCCTTGTGCAACAGCTGCTCGGCCGCCAGCAGGGCGCGGCCCATCTGCCAGCCTGCGACGAGGTTGCCCGCCAGCATCAGGTAGGGAACGCTGCCGGCGTACACGGCATTGGGCTCGGCCTTGGCCTGGCCCGAGACGAAGTGCACCGCCTCCACGAAGGCCTGGCGCGCGGCGGCCAGCTGGCGGGCCACGGCCAGTGCCTCGGGCGTGCCGCTGGCGGCCAGCTCGGCCTCGGTCTTCTCGATCTGGCCCGCAATGGCCAGCGCGGTCTGGCCGCCATCGCGCGCCGTCTTGCGGCCCACCAGGTCATTGGCCTGGATGGCGGTCGTGCCTTCGTAGATGGTCAGGATCTTGGCGTCGCGGTAGTACTGGGCGGCGCCCGTCTCCTCGATGAAGCCCATGCCGCCGTGCACCTGCACGCCCAGGCTGGTGACTTCCAGGCTCATCTCGGTGCTGTAGCCCTTGACCAGGGGCACCATGAATTCATAGAAGGCCGCATTGGCCTCGCGCACCTGGGCGTCGGCATGGTGGTGGGACGCATCGTAGGCGGCAGCGGCTGTGGCCGCCATGGCGCGGCAACCTTCGGTGTAGGCACGCATGGTCATGAGCATGCGGCGCACATCAGGGTGGTGGATGATGGTGGCGCTGGCCTTCACGCTGCCGTCCACGGGGCGGCTTTGCACACGCTCGCGGGCATAGGCCACGGCGTGCTGGTAGGCGCGCTCGGCCACGGCAATGCCCTGCACGCCCACGGCGTAGCGGGCCGCGTTCATCATGATGAACATGTATTCGAGGCCGCGGTTTTCCTCGCCCACCAGGTAACCGATGGCCCCGCCGTTGTCGCCATACTGCAGCACGGCCGTGGGCGAGGCCTTGATGCCCATCTTGTGCTCGATGCTCACGCAGTGCACATCGTTGCGCGCGCCCAGCGAGCCATCCTTGTTGACCAGGAACTTGGGCACCACGAACAGGCTGATGCCCTTGACGCCCTCGGGCGCCCCGGCCACGCGGGCCAGCACCAGATGGACGATGTTCTCGGCCATGTCGTGCTCGCCATAGGTGATGAAGATCTTGGTGCCGAAGACCTTGTAGCTGCCATCGGGCTGCGGATCGGCCTTGGTGCGCACCAGGGCCAGGTCGGAGCCGGCCTGGGGCTCGGTCAGGTTCATGGTGCCGGTCCACTCGCCGGTCACCAGCTTCTCGAGATAGGTGGCCTTGAGCTCATCGCTGCCCGCCGTCAGCAGGGCCTCGATGGCGCCGTCGGTCAGCAGCGGGCACAGCGCAAAGCTCAGGTTGCCGCTGTTGAGCATTTCCACACAGGCCGCGCCAATCGTCTTGGGCAGGCCCTGGCCGCCAAAATCCTGCGGATGCTGCAGGCCCTGCCAGCCGCCTTCGGCGTACTGGCGAAAGGCCTGCTTGAAGCCCGCCGTGGTGGTGACCACGCCGTCCTTGAGGCTGGAAGGCGCCACGTCGCCCGGCAGGTTCAGAGGTGCCACCACGCCTTCGCACAGCTTGGCGCATTCCTCCAGCACGGCCTGGGCCGTCTCCAGGCCAGCCTCCTCGAAACCGGGCAACTGCGCCACCTGGTCGATCTGCGCCAGATGCTCCATGGCGAACAGCATGTCTTTGAGGGGAGCCGAGTAAGTCATTGTTGAACCTTCCTGAACAGAGCCTGGACCGCCGGCGCGCAGCGCGCGGCGACCTGGGACAGCGGGCACGCCGCCACGGCACTACTGCATTGCAGCGTTATTGCGTGACGCGGCCCGATGCGTTGACGATGGACAAATCCACGAATTTCGAGCCCGCCTGCGAGCCCGGACGATAGGTAACCCAGTAGCCGCCCAGATCGAAGGCGTCCAGGCCGCGCAGCGAAGCGGCCAGCTTGTCGCGCGTCAGCGGCTGGGTGCGGCGCATGGCCTCCACGATGACGCGGGCGTTCACATAGCCTTCCATCATGGCGTAGCTGACCGGCACGGTCAGCGACTTGCCGGCAGCGGTGGCCGCGTCCCTGAACTCCTTGTTCAGGCGCATGGTCACCTTGTAGGGACTGGGCACGACCTGGGCAATGGACAGGCCGCTCATGAACTCCACGGGCAGGCGCTTGGCCAGTTGCTCGATATCGGCTTCGGACGTGGCGTAGATCTGGGCCGTGCCACCCGCCATGCGGTACGCCTCGACGAAGGCCGAGGTCACGGGGCTGGAGGCCACCACCATCACGGCCTGCGCCGAAGGCTGGGCCTTTTGCAACTGGGAAACGGCCTTGTCCATGGCGCCCTTGCCCGTGCTCAGCGAGGCGCTGACCACCAGCTTGGCCTTGGAAGGTGCAATCGCCTTGTCCACGAGTTCCGCCACGGCCTTGGCATCCGGGCGTTCGTCATGCAGCAGGGCCAGGCGCGTAATGCCCACGGTGGCCAGGTGCGAGGCGATCTTGGCCATTTCCTCGGGCAGGTTGGCGCGCGTGCTGAAGATCTGGGGATTGCTCAGCACCCGCGTGTCCGTGCTCTGGTAGCCCACGAGGGAGATCTGCGACTGGTCGAGCAGCTTGCTGTCCAGCAGCGCCGCCATGTTGCGGTTGCCGAAGTAGCCGGCCAGCACCACGGGCTTGGACTCGTCCAGCAGCTTGCGGGTCTTGTCCACGGTTTCCTCGGGGTGGCCCACATCGTCCACGGTGACCAGTTGCACGGGCTGGCCCTGCACGCCGCCGGCCTTGTTGATCTGGTCGAAGTACAGGCGCATGCCCTGGGCATAGGCACGGCCCTGCGTCGCACCGGCTCCCGACATGGGTGCCACCTGCCCCACCACCCAGGCATTGGCCTCGGCGGCCAGCGCCATGGCGCCACAGACAAAGGCCACGGCCGTGCGGGCCAGGCGCAAGCGCATCATCTTCATTTCAATCTCCCTCTCGGTTCATGCCATCGCCAGCACCGGCTGGCGGCCAAGTCCGTTGTTGTAGTCGGTGGTGCGCGCCGTGACCAGCGGACCATCCCGGAATCCATGACGGAAAAAGAGGGGCCTGTGCCCCTCATTTTTCAGCTTCAGCCGCTTACAGCGCCTGCACCAGTTCCGGCACGGCCTGGAACAGGTCGGCCTCCAGGCCGTAGTCGGCCACCGAGAAGATCGGTGCCTCGGGGTCCTTGTTGATCGCCACGATCACCTTGGAGTCCTTCATGCCGGCCAAATGCTGGATGGCGCCCGAGATGCCCAGGGCGATGTACAGCTGCGGCGCGACGATCTTGCCGGTCTGGCCGACCTGCAGGTCATTGGGCGCATAGCCCGCATCCACCGCTGCGCGCGAAGCGCCGATGGCGGCACCCAGCTTGTCGGCCAGGGGGGTGATGACTTCCTGGAACTTCTCGCTGCTGCCCAGCGCGCGACCGCCGGAGACGATGATCTTGGCGGCCGTCAGTTCCGGGCGGTCGTTCTTGGTGACCTCGCGGCCCACGAAGCTGCTCTTGCCGTTGTCGCCAGCGGCGGCCAGCTGCTCCACCTGGGCGCT
>NZ_LFJT01000113.1:0-7744 GCF_001682645.1 Delftia sp. JD2 | reverse complement strand
CCCGACGGGCCGGGGCGTTGCCCCCCACAAGAAAAAAAAAAGCACTTCGCTTCGCTCCGGCATTTCTTTTTTTTTTCTTGCGGCTCCCCCCAGCAGGTTGCACCTGCACCGCTGGCTTCGCCCCCATCGATCTTTTTCCCACACGCTTCGCTGACGTGGGAAAAAATCGACGGGCCCCCCAGCAGGGCGCGCCCTGCACCGGGGGCCGCTGTCGCGTGCCCCCCGCTTCAAATGCCGCCCCCCCGCACTTCGCTTCGCTACGGCATCGCGGGGGGGCGGCATTTGACGCGGCTCCCCCGCCCAGGCTCGCGCCTGTGCATCCATGATCGTTTTGGCTTCAGCTCTATGTCTAACCTGTTGAAATCTCGGGCCGAAATTGCCGCTAGGGTAGGGGCCAAAAGAGCCCGCTTGGTGTCCTGGCTTAAAGCCGAGGTGTATACCGACTATCAGACCGCCGCCCTTATCTTGGGCTGTACCCCAGCCACCGCCTTTAAGGCGCTGACTGCTATGCAGAGGGATGGGCTGCTAGATCGGCACGCAGTCGGCCGCGCTAGTGTTTGGTCCATCAGCCTTATGGGCCAGATCGAATATCTGGATGACGGGGAGGACCCACTTTCGGTTTTTGATCCACGCGTAAGCGAAACGACAGTTCAGCACACGTTAGCCGTCCAGAGGGCACGGATCGCGGCAGAGAATGCTGGAGGTACTGCGTGGCAGGCAGAACGCTTTATTCGCCGTGAAGCGGCGAAAGCAAAAGAGGCGGGGGGAGCCTCGCCTTGGCTGAAAGTGCCGGATGGCGTGGTGACGCTGGGCGGTCGGCGTATCGCGGTCGAGGTCGAGCGAAGCGTGAAGACTCCGAAGCGCTATCAAGCCATCATTGCCGAGTATCTGCAGATGCGGAAAGCAGGAACTATCGGAGCCGTCCACTATGTGTGCAGCTCGGAAAAACTAGCTAGGGGCCTGCAGCGGATTTTTAATGCTTTTCCTTCGGTAACTATCCGGGGGACCGAGATTGCCTTGAAGCCCGAGCATTACGCGTGCTTTGAGTTCTATGCTGCTGGTTCGTGGCCGTCTCAGAAGGCGGAGAGCTGATGCACACTGACAGCACACCAAAATATGAAGTTGCGGTCGAGCTGCTCGATTGGGCGATTCGTGCTTATGTCTCGGGCGAAGGGTACTACGCGGCTCTACACCTGGCCGGCGCAGCAGAGGAAGTACTAGCTGTTTACCTTCGTGCCCCGGAGAACGACCTCCAGCCGGCGGCCGATAGTTTTCATGAACTTGTTTCGCATCTTGCATGCCCCGCTGACAAGAGGGAAGCCGAGGACCTGAAAAAGTATTGTTTAGACCGCATGAATGGCCCTAGGAACTCCGTCAAGCACAAACGGGGACACGGGGATAACGTGGTGACTTTTGATGCGGAAGAAGAAGCCTCTGAGTCCATCGAGCGGGCGTATTCCAACTACACGCAACTGCTAAGAAAAATTCCCCTTAGGGACCTTCCCTCAATCGGGACATTCGAGCTGGCCAGGCGCGCAAAGCGCGCCCATCACACGGGCTAAGCCTGGCCGATTCTTCGGCTCGAAGACGACGTGAATTAGGGGGTGCCCCCTTGCGTTGCAACGGCATGGGGCACCCCGTCTAAGCTCTGCTGTGCTGGCGGCTCGGGTTCGGCGCCGTAAGGCAAAACCGCTTCCCCAGGGTAGGCAGTGGGGATCTGCCGGAGCGTGCCAGGATCGAGAGCAACGGCGTCCTGCTCAGAGCGGGACGCGATAACGGTTGCGCTGAATACAGCGTGGGCGAGTTGGCCGCGTGGGCCGACCCAGGCGACGGCCTTGTTGACGGCCAACGCGTAAGCGCCGCCGATCTTGATCCGGTGCACCCAATGGCCATCTACAAGCGTTTTGAGGGCCCTTTGAACCGTTGGGAGGGACACCCCTAGCAGTTCGGCCATAGAGGCCCGGGAAATGACCACTACGCCCCCGGAACCGGGCTCCATGAGGCGGATGAGCGAGACGATAAGGCGGGCGGCCTGCATGTCTTGGCGCATTAGCTCATCGAGGTTGTAGAGCGCTGTCTTCTCGACCATGGCGAAATGTGCCTGGCCTGGCTGGATCACCTGGGTGATCGGTGCCCCACTCGCCGCCTTTAGTTTCAGTGTCATTCTTGATCGCTCCATGCTCAAATTCTGAGCCGCACAGGGGTTCATTTGTGATCGCAGTGCAATCATAACTGACTGCAATAGGAAAGCAAAGAATCATCAGCTGTGATCCCCTGACGGATCATCAGCTGTGATCCTCTGGCGCTGCTAAGTCTTTGATTCATAAGACTTGAAAGCTCGGCCCTTCTTATGATCTATCGAACGATCGAGGAACCATATCGAGACCCCCCTAAGGGGGGTCGAGCAAAGGGGCCTGCTTCGCGGCCTTCCCCCCGGCCTCCGGCCCGCGCCTATGGCGCTCCCCCGCGTGGGGCATGCTGCCCCCCGACCCCCAGGGCTGCGCCCCCTGAGCTGCCTTCGCAGCTCGGGCACCTGCTACCTGTCTCCCAAAGGGAAGGGGGCGAGCGGCTGTTTTCTCTTCCGAAATTTTTGGAAAATTGGTAGCACAACCGGAGCGTGGGCAAGCCGCAGGCTTGTCCACCGTAGGGCGTTAGGGCAACCGAAGCGTGGGCAAGCCGTAGGCTTGTCCACCGTAGGGCGTCAGTGTCGAGCCCGGGTAACTCACGTACCCGTAGGGCTGTCCACACCCTTGGGGTGTGGGCAGGTGAGTTATCCAGGCGGGGAAGGCGCAGTGCTTACGCACGCCCCCTATTGCGGCCGTGGAGAGGTAACCAGGGCCGGCGTCCGCGCGAACGGCCCGCCCTGGCGCGAACGGTGACACGTCCAGGGCCTGGCCTGCCTCCTGATTGGTTCAGGCGTTGATTGAAAAGCGCTTTTCTGTAAAATCGTAAAACCGCAAACACGGAAGGACGGCAATGATCATTGGGGTGCTTAACCAAAAGGGGGGCGTTGGGAAAACCACGCTCAGCGTGAACCTTGCCGCGAGCATGGCGGCGACCGGGGCGCGGGTGATGCTCATTGATGCTGATCCCCAGGGGAGCGCGTTGGACTGGGCAGCAGCTCGTGAAGGTGAACCCCTGTTCTCGGTGGTCGGGCTTCCCCGGCCGACGGTCCACAAGGAGATTGCGCAGATCGGCCAAGGCTATGACCACATCGTCATTGACGGCCCGCCACGGGTCACGGATCTGGCCCGCTCGGTGATCATGGCCGCTGACCTAGTGCTGATCCCGGTGCAGCCCTCCCCCTATGACATTTGGGCCGCTGACGAGGTGGTAAAGCTCATCCAGGAAGCGGGCATCTACAAGCAAAACCAGAAAGCCGCTTTTGTGGTAAATCGTAAAATCGCAAATACGGCGATTGGTCGAGACGTCGGGGAAGCGCTGGCCGGATACGCGCTGCCGGTGCTGGTGGCGTCGATCACTCAGCGCGTCCTGTTTGCAGAAGCTGCGGCTCAAGGCAGAGCAGTTTTCGAGCTGGAGAAGGACGGCCAGGCGGCCGCAGAGATCGACGCCTTGCGCGTCGAGTTGATGGAGTTCGCAAAGTGACAACGAAGAAAATTTCTATCGGAACAAAGCCCAGCGCACGCACCGAAGCAACGCCCGCGGCTGCAGATAAATGGGTCGAAAGTAGAGCGGAAAGCGAGGCGATGAAGCGGCTAACAATCGACATTCCAGCGGCTTTGCATCGTGAAATCAAGATGCAGACTGCGCAACGGGGGACCAAGATTGCCGACGAAGTGCGTGAGCTTTTGGTGGAGCGTTTCACGCCGAAGAGATAGCAAATTTTTCCTTGAAAAAGAGCCGAAAACTGAGCTTTTCGGCTCTTTTTTTTTGTCCGAAATATTTAGAATATTCCATCTTTTGCACGTAAGAGGGTCGTAAATGTTGATGGAACTGCTGGAAAAAATGTGGCTTTGGGCTGGTATTCCATGCGGAGCAGCATGGGTCTTTATGCTAGATGCAGGGAAGCAAGAAGCGGAAGAAAAGCGCCAGTTTTGGGCGTCAATATCAGTTTTTGGCGGAGCTCTGGTAGGTGCGTGGTTCATTGCTAGCTGGCTGGGGAAAGAACCAGAGGTGAAGTATCTTGCTGTTTTTGGTGCATCTATGGGCGCCGGCGTGTGGCTTGGAATCTGGACACTTCGCAAGATTCCGCCCATGCTCGAAAGACTTGGACAGGGTTTTACAAAGAAAACCGCTGCAGAGCGAAACAGGAAAACCGACGTACGCGAGATAAAAAGGCATCTTCCAGACCCCGAAAAAACGTTCGTTCCTGGGAAATATTTCAAGGAAGATGGCGTTTTTATCGGACTGGATGAGAAGCGGAAGCCCGTCTACCTGGAAAAAAAGGCTTACCCAGCCATGCCCCACATTCAGGTGGTTGGCACCACGGGCGCGGGAAAAGGGGTCGCTCTTGCCGTGCTTGGTTCGCAGTGGATCAAGAAAGGCGAGGCTGTATTTTTTCTGGATCCAAAGGATGACGCGTGGGCGCCCCATGTTTTTGCCGATGCGGCCCGCCAAGCGAATGCAAATCACCACTTCATAAACCTTCGCGAGCCAGCGCCCCAATTCAATATCTTCGACGGGGCAACGGTGGACGAAATTGAAGAACTTTTCATTGCCGGATTTGGTTTTTCCGACACAGGAACGGCGGCGGATTTTTACTCCATCGCAGATCGGAAATACTCTGCAATCATTGCTCGACAGATCGCCGCTGAGGGCTTGACCGCCGCCCAGGCGTACCAAAAGAACGCCGAGATTTTGGACGAGCATGCACCGAAGCTCGGGGGCAAGCTCCGCGAGCTGGGAGAGGTGGCGGCTGCCAATGCCGCGCCTGGCCAGGGCGCCAGCTTTATGAAGATCATCCAGGAGGGCGGAAGCTGCTACGTGATCGGCCACATGCGAGCTGAAAAGATCGTTCGCCTGCAGAAGATGATCCTTGTCCGCCTGTTGCAGATCTCCGAAAGACGGGATCGGATACGGGGCGACCTTCGGCCCGTTGCCATCATCTTGGATGAGTCGAAGTACCACCTCAGCCGCAGTGCTCTAGAAGCACTTGGAGCAGCTAGAGATAAGGGCGTTCACGTGGTGCTAGCGCACCAGTCACTAGCCGATCTGCGCGACGTTGGGGGACTCGACGGAGATGCTGTGGTGGGCGCTGTGGTCGAGAACTGCAAGGTGAAGATCTGTTACCAGGTCAATGACCCAATAACCGCCGAGTGGCTGGCTCGGATGTCTGGAACAATTCTTGTTGATGACGAAACCAGGAGCATTTCTAAGAACGTCGTTCTCACTGAAAAGGTAAAAGGCGACCGCTCAATCAGGCAGGCGGAACGATATTTTGTGGATGAAAACATGATGCTGAATCTTCCTAAATCAGTGTGCGTAATTTATGGATTGGGCCTCGCGGGATTCGCTCAGGTGTGCAATATTTCAGTGGAAAAACGCGCTGAAAATGTTAAAATTTGTGCCGTAAAAGGTTCTGAAATTCAACAAGCGGACGAATGGATATGACTTTTCCCCCGGCGTTAATGGCTTTAGTTATTCCGGCTGGCCTCTTTGCAGCATGGCTTTTTATGCATAAAGATGCTGATGTGGAGCAAAGGATAGATAGAAAAGAGGCTGTGCATGAAAGAGAAAGTGCGAGTTTCGATAAGGACTTTGCAAACATCACCGGGGACGCGGAAGGAAAAAAGCGCGCTTTGATAAGAGAGAAAGACGCTGAACAGCGCATAGCTGAAGCGGAAAGAAGCAGAAAAGAGCGCGCATCGGAGGATCAGAGAGCTGCAGTAAGGCAAGGGGTAGACGAGTTTTTGACGCCGAAAAAGAAGGATGAAAAATGAAATTTCTACTTATCTCAGTTTTGGTTACGTTGGTCGGTTGCGCTTCAAGCCCTCCTGAATGGGAAGGGGATATAAGCCGAGGAATCCCCGGAGCGCACAAAAGTAACTTGAGGTTTGTTCCCCAATATTGGAGTATTTGAGGTGAAAAAAATAATTTTGATTGTTGGTGCAGCACTGATGCTGGCGGCTTGTTCTGATAACGGTGCTGGAGTTAGTGCCGAAAGCGATGTTTCTTCGGGAAATAAAACAAGCGTCGAAATTGGAAAAAAGAAAACAATTTCTGCTGAATCATCTTCTGAAACAGCAGTAAAAATACCGGCGGCTGCTCTGATTGGTGAAGCATTCTCGATGCGGTTTGTCCAAGGGTCGGGATTTGAGCAGCGGAAAACGGATGCTCAAACCGATCTTTATGCTCCGAACTCAATTGAGCAAAATCTAAAAGATTTGTTAAAACAGATGGAGTCTGATCCATCTATTTATGCTCAGATGGAGAAGCAAACGGATGCCGTATTTATGGATTTGCTTAGGAAAAAAGACGTAAAAGGCATGACGGAACTTGCAAAAAGACGGGTGTATGAACGCCGTTTTATCTCATGCAATGAGCCTTCTAATGGTTGGGAAGTGAACCCACAAAGCCGAAAGGATCAGCAGATTCTGATAGGTTATCTAAATGCAATCGTGAATCAATGCGACTTCACGAATATAATATTCACGGAAATTGCTGCAAAGCTGTCCGGAAAGATGCTTGAAGATCCGGAAATTGCGCGGCAAATGATCGTCAAGTCCTGGGAAAATATGGAGATAGACACCATAGATTCAGCTTGGCAACAGGCTCTGGAAAAAAACAAAGCGGCACATTTTACTACCGATTTATCTGGTGTTAAGGGAGTTCAATTTACCGGGCCTAATGGTCGATATGCAAACGAAGGAGGCGGGTTTTACATCACAAAAAACAGTGTTTTGTGGTATGGAAACGGTGCACTTTCGGGAAGGATGGTTGAGCTATCATTGCGCTCGACGATCGCTGCAAAGGCGGAAAAATCCAAGTCGATAGACAGCCAAGGCAATAGCTCTGCAGACAGCAAGAGCGGTGCTCAAGTCAACGTAAAGTGAGGACGAAATGAAGGTTTTGAAGGCAAAAGGCGCACGCAGCGCGCGGAAATTTGGGGTCAAACTGCCAGTGCAAATGGTGGAAAAGATCGAAGAGCTGGACGCGCAAGTGAAGGAAAAAGGCTACCAGGTCGACTGGTCGGAGCCATGCGTTGAAGCGCTGCAGCGCTTCATTTCTCAGGTCGAAAGCGACCTGAAGGAGATTTCTCCTGCGGAGTAATCTCCACGCCAGGCAGAAAAAACAGGGGCAGTCGCCCCTGTTTTTTTTGCCTGGCTAGCTTCGCTGCGGGCCCCACTTCGTGGTGCCTCTTTGCTCGCTACCGGAAAGTAACATCGGAAAATTGCCGCGATAGCGGCGCTTTCCCGATGTTACTTTCCGGTGATACACTCCGGTGATGTTCCATCACCTGCGCAGGCTTTGGCGGCCGGAGGGCCGCTCTAAGCCTTTGCCTTCACGTCATTGCTGTGGCAATGACTCCAGCGGCCCCCCATCCTTCGGTGGGGGTCCTCGGGGGGCCCGTCCTGCGCCTGCGGCGCACGACCTCCCTACATTAACTTGTTCCCGGGAGTGGTTTGGGGTAGCTGGCGCTACCCCACCCCCCTCCCGGAAACATCCCTGCTTCGCAGGGACCGTTAATCTAGGGAGGTCGTGCGTTCCGCCCGACGGGCCGGGGCGTTGCCCCCCACAAGAAAAAAAAAAGCACTTCGCTTCGCTCCGGCATTTCTTTTTTTTT
>NZ_LFJT01000112.1:0-7960 GCF_001682645.1 Delftia sp. JD2 | reverse complement strand
GCACCGGCCGCTGCGGCGGCTGCTGCTGCCTCGGGGCCGCCGGCCGCCTGCGCATCGGCGTACATCTTCTCGCCGAGCTTCTGGCTGGCCGTCATCAGCGCCGTGGTCTTGGCGTCGATGGCGTCCTTGTCCTCGCCCTTCAGGGCCTCTTCCAGGTCCTTGACGGCGCTCTCGATGGCGGTCTTCTCGCCAGCGTCGAGCTTGTCGCCATGCTCGCCCAGGCTCTTCTTGACGCTGTGCACGGCAGCTTCGCCCTGATTGCGGGCCTGGACCAGTTCCAGCTTCTTCTTGTCGTCGGCTGCGTTCAGCTCGGCGTCCTTCACCATCTTCTGGATCTCGTCCTCGGACAGTCCCGAGTTCGCCTTGATGGTGATCTTGTTTTCCTTGCCCGAGGCCTTGTCCTTGGCGGACACGTTCAGGATGCCGTTGGCGTCGATGTCAAAGGCCACTTCGATCTGCGGCACGCCACGCGCTGCGGGCGGAATGCCTTCGAGGTTGAACTCGCCCAGCATCTTGTTGCCCGAAGCCATTTCGCGCTCGCCCTGGAACACCTTGATCGTCACTGCCGGCTGGTTGTCGTCGGCCGTCGAGAAGGTCTGTGCGAACTTCGTCGGGATGGTGGTGTTCTTGGTGATCATCTTGGTCATCACGCCACCCAGCGTCTCGATGCCCAGCGACAGCGGCGTCACGTCCAGCAGCAGCACGTCCTTGCGGTCGCCCGACAGAACCTGGCCCTGCACGGCGGCGCCCACGGCCACGGCTTCGTCGGGGTTCACGTCCTTGCGGGGTTCCTTGCCGAAGAATTCCTTGACCTTCTCCTGCACCTTGGGCATGCGGGACATGCCGCCGACCAGGATCACGTCATCGATGTCGGACACGGACACGCCTGCGTCCTTGATGGCCGTGCGGCAGGGCGCAATGGTGCGCTCGATCAGGTCTTCGACCAGGCTTTCCAGCTTGGAGCGGGTCAGCTTGATGTTCAGGTGCTTGGGACCCGAGGCATCGGCCGTGATGTAGGGCAGGTTGATATCGGTCTGGGCCGAGTTCGACAGCTCGATCTTGGCCTTCTCGGCGGCTTCCTTCAGGCGCTGCAGGGCCAGCACGTCCTTGGCCAGATCAACGCCCTGGTCCTTCTTGAACTCGGTGATGATGTAGTCGATGATGCGCTGGTCGAAGTCTTCGCCGCCCAGGAACGTGTCGCCGTTGGTGGACAGCACTTCGAACTGCTTTTCGCCGTCCACATCGGCGATTTCGATGATGGACACGTCAAACGTGCCGCCGCCCAGGTCATACACCGCGATCTTGCGGTCGCCCTTGTCGATCTTGTCCAGGCCGAAGGCCAGCGCAGCTGCCGTGGGCTCGTTGATGATGCGCTTGACTTCCAGGCCGGCGATGCGGCCGGCATCCTTGGTGGCCTGGCGCTGGGCGTCGTTGAAGTACGCGGGCACGGTGATCACGGCCTCGGTCACGGGCTCGCCCAGGTAGTCCTCGGCGGTCTTCTTCATCTTGCGCAGCACTTCGGCGGAAATCTGCGGCGGGGCCAGCTTCTGGCCGCGCACTTCCACCCAGGCGTCGCCGTTGTCGGCACGCGAGATGGTGTAGGGCATCAGGTCGATGTCCTTTTGCACTTCCTTCTCGTCGAACTTGCGGCCGATCAGGCGCTTGGCGGCGTAGATGGTGTTGCGGGGGTTGGTGACGGCCTGGCGCTTGGCCGAGGCGCCGACGAGGATCTCGCCGTCTTCCTGGTAGGCAATGATCGACGGCGTGGTGCGTGCACCTTCGCTGTTCTCGATCACGCGCGTGGTGTTGCCGTCCATGATGGCCACGCAGCTGTTGGTGGTGCCCAGGTCAATACCGATGATTTTTCCCATTTTGAGTTCTCTCCGCGTTCTGTGAAATGTTTGAATGACTGCTAACTTGTGGCCGGCAGGCGCTGCTTCAAGGGGCTTTGCCTCTTTTTTGTCAGCGATGCCGTGAGCGCACGCTTACTGGGGCTGGGCCACGGTCACGAGGGCCGGGCGCAGGATACGGTCGGCAATCAGGTAGCCCTTTTGCAGCACCGACACCACGGTGTTGGCTTCCTGCTGGGCAGGCACCATGCTGATGGCCTGGTGCAGGTTGGGGTCGAATTTCTCGCCGGCTGCCGGGTTGATGGTCACGACCTTGTTGCGCTCCAGGGCCGAGGTCAGCTGGCGCAGCGTGGCGTCGGCGCCTTCGCGCAGCTGCTCTGGCGTGGCCTGCTGGATGGCCAGTGCGGCATCCAGGCTGTCGCAGACGGGCAGCAGGCTTTCGGCAAAGCTCTCGATGCTGAACTTGCGGGCCTTGGAGACTTCGTCTTCCGCGCGGCGGCGCACATTCTCTGCCTCGGCCTTGGCGCGCAGGAACTGGTCGGCCAGCTCGGCGCTCTTGGCCTTGAGTTCGGCCAGCTCGGCCTGCAGGCGCTGCAGCTCGTCGGCGGCGTTGGCCGCCATGGCGGCTTCGATTTCTTCCGGGGCTGCGTCTTGAAAGGGGTTGGAGTTTTGTTCGGACATGGATGGAGACTTCAGCTACAAAACAAAAAGATCGCCGCGCTGGAGGCCAGACTTGGCGATTGCACGATCTTGAATCGAGATGCGAGCGGATCGGTGTATTTTCAAGGGCTTTGTGCCTGTGCATGCGCACTGCAGGTGCACACGGTGGGGGCAAAAGCCGGGCGAAGGGGCAAAAGCCCCACACGAATCCGGGGTCTCGGGCAGTGCGGAGTGTACAGATGGAAGAGGGCTGCGCTAGAATCCAATGCTTTGCCTTGCCGCACCGCTACAAGACGCAGTGGGCGGCGTTTTCCCAAAAGGAGTCGATATGCGTCATTACGAAATCGTTTTGTTGATCCACCCGGATCAGAGCGAGCAGGTTCCCGCCATGCTGGAACGCTACAAGGGCATGATCACCGCTGGCGGTGGCAAGGTCCATCGCGAAGAAGACTGGGGCCGTCGCCAACTGGCTTACATGATCAACAAGCTCGCCAAGGCCCACTACCTGTGCCTGAACATCGAAGCCGACCAGGCTGTGATGGCTGAGCTGGAGCATGCCTTCAAGTTCAACGATGCCGTGCTGCGTCACCTGACGGTTCAGAAGAAGAAGGCCGACACTGCGCCTTCCTCGATGATGAAGACCGTCGAGCGTGAAGAAGCCCGCAAGGCCAGCCAGACCGAACAGGCCTGAGCCCAGCCCTTTCAGAACCTGAAGGAGTGGAGAACCACGTTGCACTGACGGCCGCCATCGCAGAGCTTCAAGCACTGCGCTACACGCCGGCAGGGCTGCCCGCCCTTGAACTGCGACTCGAACACGCGTCGCGGCAAAAGGAAGCAGGAAGCGAACGCAGCGTGACGGCATCTGTCAAGGCGGTGGCCTTTGGCGCGCTGGCTGAAAAGCTGGCCCGCCAGGCGCTCGGCAGCCAGTGGAAGTTCCAAGGCTTCCTGGCAACGCCCCGCAACGGCAAATTGCTGGTTTTCCACATCCAGGACATTCAACAAAACTAATTTTCAAGAGGTCCAGAAATGGCCACGTTCAAGAAATTCAACAAGGACAAGCGCCCCAAGCGCAACACGCAGTCGCTGCTGTTCAAGCGCAAGCGCTTCTGCCGCTTCACCGTCGCCGGCGTCGAAGAAATCGACTACAAGGATGTGGACACCCTGCGTGACTTCATCGGTGAAAACGGCAAGATCGTGCCCGCTCGCCTGACCGGCACGCGCGCCATCTACCAGCGTCAGCTGAACACGGCCATCAAGCGCGCCCGCTTCCTGGCTCTGGTTCCTTACTCTGACCAGCACAAGATCTAAGGAATACAACCATGCAAGTCATTCTGCTCGACAAGGTTGTGAACCTCGGTGGCCTCGGCGACATCGTCAAGGTCAAAGACGGCTACGCCCGCAACTTCCTGATCCCCACGGGCGCTGCCCGTCGTGCCACGGCTTCCGCCAAGGCCGAGTTCGAAGCCAAGCGCGTCGAACTGGAAAAGCAAGCGGCTGAAAAGCTGGCTGCTGCTCAGCAACTGGGCGAAAAGCTCAACGGCGCAAACGTCAAGCTGACCCAGAAGGCTGGCGTTGACGGCCGCCTGTTCGGCTCGGTGACCAACGCCGACATCGCCGAAGAACTGACCAAGGCCGGCTTTGCCGTCGCCAAGTCGCAAGTTCGCCTGGTCAACGGTCCCATCAAGACCGTGGGCGACGCCACCGTGGTCGTGGCACTGCACACCGACGTCAGCGTCGAAGTGACGGTGTCGGTCTACGGCGACCACTCCTGATCCGGGGCTTGTCCCGTATCACCAAAAAGCCGCCTTAGGGCGGCTTTTTGCTTTGCCGTGCCAGGGTGATGACGCCGGGTGGCGCGGCCTTTTGCCAGCCGCTACGATGGCGGGCTCATCTCCAGGAATTCCATGTCGTCCGTAATGCCCCCGCTCGATCTCGATGATGCGTTCGCACCGCTGCCTGCTGGCGACCAGCAGGTGGCCCAGTTGCGCGTGCCGCCGCATTCGATGGAGTCCGAGTCCAGCGTTCTGGGGGGGCTGCTGCTGGACAACAACGCCTGGGAGCGTGTTGGTGATCTGCTGGTGGATGGTGATTTCTACCGCCATGAGCACAAGCTGATCTACGAGGCCATCGGCAAGCTGATCAACGGCAGCAAGCCGGCTGATGTGATCACGGTCTACGAGCATTTGCAGAGCATGGGCAAGGCCGAGGAAATCGGCGGCCTGCTGTACCTGAACCAGCTGGCGCAGTACGTGCCCAGCGCCACCAACATCCGGCGCTATGCGGAGATCGTGCGGGAGCGCTCCATCCTGCGCAAGCTGGTGACCGCCAGCGACGACATCGCCACCAATGCCTTCAATCCGCAGGGCAAGACGGTCGATCGCATCCTGGACGAGGCCGAGCAAAAAATCCTGGCCATCGGCGAGGAGGGTGCGCGCAACAAGCAGGGCTTTCAGTCGCTCGACACGCTGGTGGTGGACCTGCTGGACCGTGTCCAGGAGATGGCTGACAACCCCATGGATGTGACCGGCGTGCCCACGGGTTTCGTCGATCTGGACCGCATGACCAGCGGCCTGCAGGCCGGTGACCTGGTGGTGCTGGCTGCCCGTCCCTCGATGGGCAAGACCTCGTTTGCGGTGAATATCGCCGAGCATGTGGCGCTCAACGAGGGCCTGCCGGTCGCCATTTTCTCCATGGAAATGGGCGCGGCCCAGCTGGCGGTTCGTATCGTCGGCTCCATTGGTCGCGTCAACCAGGGCAATCTGCGCACGGGCAAGCTCAACGACGACGAGTGGCCGCGCCTGACGGAAGCCATCGAGCGGCTGCGCACGGTGTCCCTGCACATTGACGAGACACCGGGCCTGTCCCCCACGGAGCTGCGCGCCAATGCGCGGCGCCTGGCGCGCACCTGCGGCAAGCTGGGCCTGATCGTGGTGGACTATTTGCAGCTGATGAGCGGCTCGGGCTCGGCTGCCAGTTCCGACAACCGTGCGACCGAGCTGGGCGAGATTTCGCGGGGCCTGAAAATGCTGGCCAAGGAACTGCAGTGCCCGGTGATTGCCCTGTCCCAGCTCAACCGCTCGGTGGAGCAGCGCACCGACAAGCGTCCCATGATGTCCGACCTGCGCGAATCGGGCGCCATCGAGCAGGATGCCGACATCATCATGTTCATCTACCGTGATGACTACTACAACAAGGACAGCAAGGAGCCGAACATTGCCGAAGTCATCATCGGCAAGCAGCGTAACGGTCCCACGGGAACGGTGAAGGTGTTCTTCCAGAAGAACCAGACGCGTTTCGAGAACCTGGCTGTGGGCTACGGTGGCGGCGACGAGTACTGACCGGGATACCCCGGCTTTGTGCCCGCAATGAAAAACGGCCCCGAGGGGCCGTTTGCTTTGGGGGGTTGGCGATCTACATGCGCCAGACCTGGATCAGCAGGCCCGCCACGCAGACGCCAAGGATGGCGCATGCCCAGGCCAGCCGCTGGGCGCCCGTGCGCAGCGCGCCCACGGTGGCCACGATCTGGGCGTTCTGCTCGGCCAGCTTTTCGATCAACTCCAGCGACTGGCGCTGGGATTGTTCCAGTTGCACGATGCGTGCGTCCTGGGCCTGGATCAGCTGCAGCGCCTGTTCGCCAGCCGAGCGCGGCGGTGCCAGCGGCTCGACGGCCGCAGGCTGCTGTGCATCGAGCTCCTGCGCAGCGTCCTTCTTGCGCAGCAGGTTCTTGGCGGCCTTGACGACCTGGGGTGTGGCCTCGATGACGTCGCCCCAGGGCACCAGCTTCAACGCGGTGATCCAGCTGATCGCCATGGCTTAGAGCACCTCGCTGGCGAAGTCTGCCAGGCGCGAACGCTCGCCGCGCGCCAGCGTGATGTGGCCGCTGTGCGGCCAGCCCTTGAAGCGGTCCACGGCGTAGGTCAGGCCCGAGGAGCCTTCGGTCAGGTAGGGCGTATCGATCTGCGCCAGATTGCCCATGCAGATGATCTTGGTGCCGGGGCCGGCGCGCGTGATCAGGGTCTTCATCTGCTTGGGCGTCAGGTTCTGGGCCTCGTCGATGATGACGTACTTGTTCAGGAAGGTGCGGCCGCGCATGAAGTTCATGCTCTTGATCTTGATGCGGCTGCGGATCAGCTCATTGGTGGCCGCGCGGCCCCATTCGCCGGCATTGCCGCCATCGCCCTTGGCCAGGAATTCCAGGTTGTCGTCGAGGGCGCCCATCCAGGGTCCCATCTTCTCTTCCTCGGTGCCGGGCAGGAAGCCGATGTCCTCGCCCACGCTCACCGTGGCGCGCGTCATGATGATCTCGGTGTAGCGGCGATCGTCCAGCACCTGGGACAGGCCGGCGGCCAGGGCCAGCAAGGTCTTGCCGGTGCCGGCCGTGCCGGTCAGCGTGACCAGATCGATGTCCGGGTTCATCAGCAGGTTCATCGCGAAGTTCTGTTCGCGGTTGCGCGCCGTGACGCCCCAGACGGCGTACTTGGGGTTGCCGAAGTCCTTGAGCGTCTTGAGCACGGCCGTCTTGTCGCGGATCTCGGTCACGCGCATGAACAGGCTGGGCTCGCCCGGTGCCTCGTGGTAGACGAACTGGTTGATCATCAGCTGGTCGACGATGGCACCGCTGATGCGGTAGTAGGTGATGGCGCCTTCCTGCCAGCTCTCGACGTTCTTGCCCGCCTTGGCCCAGAAGTCCTGGGGCAGGGCCAGGGCGCCTGCATACAGCAGATCGCCGTCGTCCAGAACCTTGTCGTTCTGGTAGTCCTCGGCCGCCAGGCCCAGCGCGCGTGCCTTGACGCGCATGTTGATGTCCTTGGACACCAGCACGACTTCGCGCTCGCTGAACTTCTTGCGCAGCGCAGCGACCACGCCCAGGATCTGGTTGTCCGCCTTGCCCTGGGGCAGGCTGTCGGGCAGCGAGGTCTCCAGCGGTTCCGTCTGGAAATACAGCATGCCCGTGGCGCTGCGCTGGCCCGTGGCATTCAGCGGCAGGCCCTTGTCCAGCGTTTCGGAGGGCTGGGAGGCGACCAGCGAATCCAGCGTGCGGCTGACCTGGCGGCCGTTGCGCGCCACTTCGGTCATGCCCTTCTTGTGGCCGTCGAGTTCTTCCAGCACCACCATGGGCAGGAAGATGTCGTGTTCCTCGAAGCGGAACAGGCTGGTCGGGTCGTGCAGCAGCACGTTGGTGTCGAGCACGAACAGCGTCTTCGGCCCTGTGCGCGTGCGGCGTGGGCGAACCGGCGCTGCCAGCAGTGCTGCGGGCTTGGCTTCTGTGGAGGACCTGTTGGCCGAGCGGGCGCTGGACGGCGCTGCCGTTGCGTTGGAATTGTCGGTTGCACGGCGCTGCCGATTGGCAGGGGCTGCAGTCGCGGGCGCAGGAGCCGGTGCCGGTGATGCGGGCTTGGTGCTGCGGCCGCGCGCCGGTGCGGGCTTTGCAGTTGTGGCGGTGTTGTTGG
>NZ_LFJT01000111.1:0-8002 GCF_001682645.1 Delftia sp. JD2 | reverse complement strand
GGTGGAGGTAAACGGGATCGAACCGATGACCTCTTGCATGCCATGCAAGCGCTCTCCCAGCTGAGCTATACCCCCAAAAATCCGATACTGGCGGAGTGGACGGGACTCGAACCCGCGACCCCCGGCGTGACAGGCCGGTATTCTAACCAACTGAACTACCACTCCTGGCAGACAGCTTTTGCGCTCTTTCGAGCCAAGTGCTGCAAACTTGGCGACCCTACGGGGATTCGAACCCCGGTACTCACCGTGAAAGGGTGATGTCCTAGGCCTCTAGACGATAGGGTCACAGCCTATGATCCGCCGATAAAAAAGCGCCTTCGTTTTTCAAAGGCGCTTACATACCAAGCGGCAAATTTTGGCGGAGTGGACGGGACTCGAACCCGCGACCCCCGGCGTGACAGGCCGGTATTCTAACCAACTGAACTACCACTCCTGGCAGACAGCTTTTGCGCTCTTTCGAGCCAAGTGCTGCAAACTTGGCGACCCTACGGGGATTCGAACCCCGGTACTCACCGTGAAAGGGTGATGTCCTAGGCCTCTAGACGATAGGGTCAATCCTAGAACTTGCGTAAATACTCAAGTCTCAATTTTTGGTGGAGGTAAACGGGATCGAACCGATGACCTCTTGCATGCCATGCAAGCGCTCTCCCAGCTGAGCTATACCCCCTTGCTGCAACGTTGCACTGCTTCGTTGCTGCGATTCAAAAATTGTAGCACAGCGTTTTTGGGGCAATTCCGGAATGCATGACTTTTTTATGTCGCCCTGCATTCCGGCGCCCTGCTCAAGCCCGGGTCAGGCCAGGCTTTGCCCATCGCGTATGCGGTGGATCTCGGCGATGTCCACCACCCAGACCAGGCCGTCGCCGACCTGGCCCGAATGGCAGGCCGTGGTGATGGCCGCACGGATAGGCTCGACCATGGAGGCCTCGGCCAGGACGCAGACCATGACCTTGTCGGAGAAGTCGGTCAACTCCTCCTTCACGCTGCGCTTGTCGATGGCGGCCGGGGCCGTGAAGCCCTCGGCACGGAACAGCGTCACGCCGGGGAAGTTGGGAATGGCACGCAGCGCGTCGCGCAGGCGCTCCAGGCGGCTGGGGCGCACGATGGCCCGGATTTCCTTCATGGTCATTGCAGTGTCTCCTTCATCAGGCTTCCAGCGGTTTTTCATCAAACCAGCGGTACAGGGTCGGCAACACCACCAGCGTAAGCAGGGTGGACGAGATCAGGCCACCGATCACGACGATGGCCAGCGGGCGTTGCACCTCCGAGCCGGGGCCGGTGGCGAACAGGAAGGGCACCAGGCCCAGCAGCGCGACGGTGGCCGTCATCATCACGGGGCGGAAGCGCTGCACGCAGCCTTCGCGCACGGCCTCGGCCACGTCCATTCCATCCTCGCGCAGCTTGCGGATGCAGCTGACCAGCACCACGCCGTTGAGCACAGCAATGCCCCACAGCGCAATGAAGCCCACCGATGCCGGCACGCTCACGTATTCGCCCGTGACGAACAGGCCTATCAGTCCCCCGATGGAGGCGAAAGGCAGCACCAGGATGATCAGCCCGGCCAGCTTGACCGAATTGAACAGCACGAACAGCAGGAAGAAGATGGCCACGATGGTCAGCGGCACGATCACCTGCAGCGTGCCCATGGCGCGCTCCATGTTCTCGAACTGGCCGCCGTACTTGAAGTAGTAGCCGTCGGGCAGTTGCACTTCCTTGTCGATGCGCTGCTGCACTTCGGTCACGAAGCCGCCCAGGTCGCGCCCTTCCACGTTGGCGCCCACCACCACGCGGCGCTTGCCGCCTTCGCGGCTGATCTGCGCGGGTCCGTCCACCAGCTCGATGCGGGCCACGCTGTTGAGCGGAACCTGCGCGCCGGTGCTGGTGGTCAGCAAGGTGGCACCGACAGCCTGGGGCGAGCCACGGAAGGGCTCGGGGAAGCGCACGACCACGTTGTAGCGGCGCTCGCCCTCGTAGACCGTGGTCACGTCCTTGCCGCCGATGGCCGACTCGATCACGCCCTGCACGTCGGTGACGTTCAGGCCGTGGCGGGCAATGGCCTTGCGGTCGATATCCACCGTGAGCGCCTGCTGGCCCGACAGCCGCTCGACACGGATGTCGGTGCTGCCCGGCACGCTCTTGAGGATGCGGGCCACCTGTTCGGAGACATCGCGCAGATCGTCCAGCTCGTCGCCGAAGACCTTGATGGCCAGTTGCGAGCGCACGCCCGTGACCATTTCATCCACGCGCTCGGAGATCGGCTGGGACAGCACGATCTGCACGCCCGGGATCGAGGACAGGCGCTGGCGGATGTCTTCGTCGATCTCGTCCTGGGTGCGGTCGGACTCGGGGTCCAGCAGCACGATGGGGTCGGACTCGTTGGGGCCTGCGGGATCGGCCGGCGATTCACCGCGTCCGAGCTTGGAGACCACGCTGAGCACGCCGGGCACCTCGGCCACGGCCTTCATCGCCGCCATTTCCATGCGGATGGACTCGTCCAGCGAGATGCTGGGCACGCGGTTGATCTGCGGCGTCAGCGCGCCCTCCTTCATGGTGGGCATGAAGGACTTGCCCAGCAGCGGGAACAGTCCCAGCGAGCCCAGCAGCAGCGCCACGGCCACGGCCAGCGTGGCGCGGTTGCGCGCGGTGGCCAGGTCCAGCAGGCGCAGGTAGTGGCGCTTGAGGAAGGCGATCAGGCGCGTGTCATGGTCCGCGCCGCCCTTGAGGAAGTACGAGCACAGCACGGGCGACAGGAACAGCGACACGGCCAGCGAGACCGCCAGCGAGATCGCGATGGTCAGCGCCAGCGGGCCGAACATCTTGCCTTCGATGCCCTGCAGCGTCATCAGCGGCAGGAACACCAGGATGATGATGGCGATGCCGAAGATGGTGGGCGTGGCCACCTCGGTGGTGGCCGAGAGCACGGTGCGCACGCGTGCGCCCATGCTGTCGCCGGCCTGTCCGAGCTTGTGGAACACGTTCTCCACCACCACCACGGTGGCATCGACCATGAGGCCGATGGCGATCGCCAGCCCTCCCAGCGACATGAGGTTGGCCGAGATGCCCCAGCGGTTCATCATGATGAAGGTGGTCAGCGGCGTGATGATCAGCGTGGCCACCACGATCAGGCTGGAGCGCACGTCACCCAGGAAGATGAAGAGCACCACGACCACGAGCAGGATGCCCTCGATCAGCACCTTGCCCACGGTCCATAGCGCCGAGTCGACCAGGTCGGTTCGGTCGTAGTAGGGAACGATCTGCAGGCCGCCGGGCAGCATGCCCTTGGAGTTGATCTCCTGCACGCGCTCCTTCACGCGGGTGACCACTTCCTTGGCATTGCCGCCGCGCATCATCAGCACGATGCCGGAGACGCCTTCGGTATAGCCGCCCTTGATGATGGCGCCCTGGCGCACTTCCTGGCCCAGCTGGACCTCGGCCACATCGCGCACGAAGACCGGCACGCCGCCATCCTGCTTGAGGACGATGTTGCCGATGTCCTCCAGCGACTGGATCAGGCCCACGGCGCGGATCAGGTACTGCTCGGTCACCTGGGGCAGGATGCCGCCGCTGGCGTTGGCGTTGTTGTCGGCGATGGCCTGGACCACATGGCGCACGGACAGGCCGTAGTGGCGCAGCCGGCCGGGGTCGACCTCCACCTGGTACTGCTTGACGTAGCCGCCCTGCGAGTTGATTTCGGCCACGCCGGGAATGGAGCGCAGCAGCGGGCGCGCCACCCAGTCCTGGATGGTGCGGCGCTCGGTCAGCTCCTCGGGCGTGAGGGCCCGCTTGCCGTCGTCGGGATGGTCCAGCGTGTACTGGTAGACCTCGCCCAGGCCCGTGGACACCGGCCCCAGCACGGGGATGATGCCTTCGGGCATGCGCGGCGTGACCTCCATCAGCCGCTCGGTGACGAGCTGGCGCGCAAAGTACACGTCGGTGGTATCGGTGAAGACCAGGGTGATGATGGACAGGCCGCTCTTGTTGAGCGAGCGCATCTCCACCAGGCCCGGCATGCCGGTCATGGCGATTTCCAGCGGCACGGTCACGAAGCGCTCGATTTCCTCGGGCGAACGGCCTGGCGCCTCAGTGGCCACCTGGACCTGGACGTTGGTCACGTCAGGAAAGGCATCCACCGACAGATTCATGGCGGCGCGCAGGCCAAAGCCGCACAGCACCAGCGAGAGCACGATCACGATGAGTCGCTGGCTCAGTGCGGCCCGGATCATGGAAGCGATCATGGGCTTACTCCAGCTCTGCGCGCTTGCGCTCGTTGTTCAGGTGGAAGGCGCCCGTGGTGACGATGACCGTGCCATCGGCCACGCCCTTGTTCACGGGGCGCATGCCGCCGCTGGCGGCGCCCAGCTCGACGGGCGTGAGGCGGTAGTGGTTCTCGCCCTTCTTGACGAAGACATGGTCGCGATCGTTCTCGCGCACCACGGCCTCGGCCGGCACGGCCAGCAGCTGGCGCACCTCGCCCTGGATGCGCATGGTGGCCAGCATCTGGGGCTTGAGGTCGCGCTCGGTGTTGTCCACCTGGGTGCGGATGGTGACGGTGCGGGTCTCGGGCGTCACGGTGTCGCCCACATGCACGATCTGGCCGGACAGCACGCGCTCGCCCAGAGCGGGCACGGCGATCTCCACGGCCTGGCCGGCACGCACGCCGCTGGCCATCTGCTCGGGAATCGCGCCCACCACCCAGACGCTGCTCAGGTCGGCCACGGTGAACAGCGGATCACCGGGCTGGGTCACCTGGCCGGAGCTGACCTTGCGCTCGATCACCACGCCGGCCCCTGTGGACAGCACGGCCGCATGCGACTGCAGCGTGCCCTTGTCGCGCAGCTGGGCGATGGCGCTGTCGGGAATGCCGATCAGGCGCAACTGGTCGCCGGCAGCGCGCTGCTCGGCGCGCGCAATCGACAGCTCGGACTCGCGGCGCTGCAGCTCGGCCGAACCGATGACATCAGCGGCGATCAGCTGGCGCGCGCGCTCCACGCCGCGCTCGGCCAGAGTGGCGGCGGAGTGTGCACGCAGATAGGCCAGCTGGGCGGTGGTCAGCTCGGGGCTGGCCACGCGGGCCAGCACCTGTCCCGCGCGCACGCGGTCGCCCACTTCGACCAGCACCTCGGTCACGCGCCCCGTGGCGGCCGCGCCAATGCGGGTGACCTGGCGCTCATTGGCCTCGATGCGGCCGGACACCTCCTGCAGCAGCGCGATCTGCGCCTGCGCCACGGGCTTGACGGCGAAGTTGGGAGCCATCTCGGCGGTCACACGGACCTCCATCGGGTCCTGCTCCTGGGCAGCGGCCGCTGCGGGCGCCGCCTTGGCCTCGGCCTCTTCGTTCTTGCCGCAGGCGCTCAGCGCCAGCGTTGCGGCCAGCAGGCCGGCCAGGGCCAGGGAGTTCACCAAGGTGCTGCTGCCTGCGCGGGCGGCGATGGGTTTCGGATGCATATTCAAGGACATGTTCGTTTCTGATTTCGGGTGTGAGGCAGGGACGGCGCGCTTCACAGCGCGGACGGATCGTCGTAGCGGCCCGCGAGGTATTCGAGCTGTATGCGCGCCGCCTGCAGCTGGTAGCGCGCATCGAGCAGGTCTGCGCGGATGGAGCGCAGCACGCGCTGCGCATCGAGCACATCGAGAATGCCGCGCTCGCCGAAGCGGTAGGCGGCCTCGGCCACGCGCAGGGCCGACTCGGCCTCGCGCACCGAACCCTGGCTCAGTGCCTGGGTGCGCAGTCGTGCCATCTCCAGCTCCTTCCAGGCCTGCAGCGTCTGCTGGCGCAGCTCGATCTGCCGGCCTTCCAGCTGCAGACGCGCGCGCTCCAGCTCGGAGGCGGCCTCGTCGATAGGGCCGCGGTGCTGGTCGAGCAAGGGGATCTGGATGCTCACGCCCACCGTGTTCAGGCGCACGTCGGGCTCGCGCGTCTGGCCGTAGCGCAGCTCCACGCCCGGCCAGCGCGAGGCCTTGGCACCGTCGAGCCGCGCCTGGGCACGCTCGACCTCCGCCTTGAGCTGGCGCAGTTCGGGATGCTCCATGGGATCGATCTCGCCCATGTCCTCGATGCGCAGCGGGTCCTCCAGCGACACATCCAGGCGAAAGCGCACGGGCAGCTGGCCTGCGGCCAGGCGGCCCAGCGACAGCTGCGCCTGCTCGGCGCGCAGCCTTGCGGTCTGCTCCTGCTGGCGCGCCTGGATGATTTCGGCATCGGCCTTGATGATTTCGTAGCGGGCCGCCTCGCCGCTGTCCACGCGGACGCGGACGCGCTCATGGGCCTGCTCCAGAAGGCGCACCGCCTCCTTGGCGGCCTCGACCTCCGCCTCGCGCAGCACCATCTCGTAGGCGCGCAGCCGCACCTGGGCCACCAGCGCATTGCGCGTGGTCGCCACGAAGTGCACCGACCCCTGCTCGCCTGCCCTGGCGGCCTCCACGCGCGCACCGCGCACGGCGGGGTTCTCGATGGGCAATGCCACGGCCCAGCCCTGCACCGTGCCGGCCGCCGCGCCGGGCACGCGGGCGCTGTTGCGGCCCTGGTTCCATTCGAGCTTGGGATTGGGCAGCGCCGAGGCGCTGACCACGCCTGCGCGCGCCGTGGTCCGCGACTGCTCGACGGCGCGCAGATCGGGGTTGTGGTCCAGCACGGCGCGAACGACCTCGTTCAGGCTCAGCTGGGGCAGGCGCTGTGCGGCGGCCGAAGCCACCGAAGCCGTTGAAGCCGTCGATGCGGCCTTAGGCGTGACCGGGACGCGGGCCGCTGCGGCCTCGGCGGCTGCAGCCGCGGCGGGTGCCGCCTGGGTCATGGGAGGCTGGGATGCCTGTGCCGAGGCACCGGCACCCCAGCCCACCAGCAGGCTGCAGATCGCGCCTTGCAAGGCCTTGCGCGAAAAGGATGGAAAACGAGCGGGGGCCATTCCCGCCAATACCGTTGGATTCACCATGGCATGCATCTGCCGCGAAACGACAGTCGAGGGGTTGAGTAAGAGATGGGCCCTCCCCTGCGGACAACGCGGGGACGGGCACGGCCGGGCCGTGCGCAGTCAGCGCGCGGACGACGGCATGGCATGCGCGCCAGCAAGGCGCGCACGAGCAGTGATCAGGCAGTGGGATGCGTCAGCCGACAAGGGGCGCAGGGCATGCCTGCGCCGCAATATGCGGTCAGCCGAGCAGGGAAGGTCTTGGAGGGCGCAGCAGCTGGCCCGGAGCGGGCGACAGGTGCGCCTGGGAATAGGTCGAAGGCGGGGCCCACAGCGACACCACCTGCACGGCGATGGGCTCGGGCGGCCAGTACATCTCGGCGGAGCGGTCCTCGCCACAGGCCAGCAGGGCCAGCAGCTGGCGGGTGTTGCCGCCGTGTGCCGTCAGCTCGGCAAACTCCGTCTCGTCGTCTTCCTCGACTTCCGCGAGTTCTTCGAGGAATTCCTCATCGATGGTCACGATGGGGTGGTGCGCCAGCAAGCCATCGCTTTCCAGTCCATCGGACGATGCCGACGCCGCCACCTGTCCACAGAAGATGGACAACAGCATCAGCAAGGAAAACAGGAACGATGGCGCAAGGCGCATGGGGCGAGACGAAGGCGGGAGCAGTGAAAGTGAATGTCCCGTGATCGGGACACCATCTATTGTTACGAATGTTGAGGCAAAGTTCCGGGTTTGCCCTTAAAAAATCTGTGGCAAAGCCCGCTTTTCGCACATGCTTGCCTGCTGCCAAGCGAAAGCGAGGCAGCCATGCAGGCGAGCTGCACGCGGCAGAAACAAAAAAGCCACCTTGCGGTGGCTTCTTGTCTGTGCAGACGCTTGGTTTGCACAAGGAATCTGGCGGAGTGGACGGGACTCGAACCCGCGACCCCCGGCGTGACAGGCCGGTATTCTAACCAACTGAACTACCACTCCTGGCAGACAGCTTTTGCGCTCTTTCGAGCCAAGTGCTGCAAACTTGGCGACCCTACGGGGATTCGAACCCCGGTACTCACCGTGAAAGGGTGATGTCCTAGGCCTCTAGACGATAGGGTCA
>NZ_LFJT01000110.1:0-8023 GCF_001682645.1 Delftia sp. JD2 | reverse complement strand
GTCGGCGGAAGCCGCTGCCCCGGCGCCTGCAGCCGCCGCACCGGCCCCCGCCGCTGCAGCCCCGGCCCCGGTGGCTGCGCCTGCACCGGCCGCTGCTCCCGCTGCCGCGCCTGCGGCCTCGGGCGCTGCCACGCAGATCGACATCAAGATTCCCGACATTGGCGACTTCAAGGACGTGGCCGTGATCGAGATGCTGGTCAAGGTCGGTGACAGCGTGACGGCCGAGCAATCGCTGTTCACCGTCGAGTCCGACAAGGCCTCGATGGAAATCCCGTCGCCAGCGGCCGGCACCATCACGGCGCTGACGCTCAAGATCGGTGACACGGTCAACGTGGGCGACGTGGTCGGCCAGATGAGCGTGCAGGGCGCTGCCGCGCCTGCAGCCCAGGCTGCGGCCCCGGCACCTGCTGCTGCAGCCCCTGCACCGGCAACTGCTGCCCCGGCCGCTGCTCCGGTCGCTGCAGCATCGGCTCCCGCCGCTGCACCTGCGCACAACCCGACCGTGGCGCCCACGGGCAAGTTGCCCCATGCGTCGCCCTCGGTACGCAAGTTCGCCCGCGAGCTGGGTGTGCCGCTGGACGAGGTCAAGGGCTCGGGCAACAAGGGCCGCATCACGGCCGACGACATCCAGGCTTTCACCAAGTCCGTCATGGCGGGTGCCGTGCAGACCAAGGCCCAGGCCGCGACCGCCCCCAAGGGTGGCTCCGGCGGCGGCGCAGGCCTGGACCTGCTGCCCTGGCCCAAGGTGGACTTCGCCAAGTTCGGCCCGGTCGAGCGCAAGGACCTGTCGCGCATCAAGAAGATCAGCGGCGCCAACCTGTCGCGCAACTGGGTCATGATTCCGCACGTCACCAACAATGACGAGGCCGACATCACCGACCTGGAAGCCTTCCGTGTCTCCACCAACAAGGAGAACGAGAAGAGCGGCGTCAAGGTGACCATGCTGGCCTTCGTGATCAAGGCGGTGGTTGCGGCCCTCAAGAAGTTCCCCGAGTTCAATGCCTCGCTGGACGGCGACACCCTGGTCTACAAGCAGTACTTCCACGTCGGCTTTGCGGCCGACACGCCCAACGGCCTGGTGGTCCCCGTGCTGCGCGATGCCGACAAGAAGGGCATCCTGCAGATCAGCCAGGAAATGGGCGAGCTGGCCAAGAAGGCCCGCGACGGCAAGCTCGGCGCTGCCGACATGCAGGGCGGCTGCTTCTCTATCTCGTCGCTGGGCGGCATCGGTGGCACGAACTTCACCCCCATCATCAATGCCCCTGAAGTGGCCATCCTCGGCTTGTCCAAGGGCCAGATGAAGCCGGTGTGGGATGGCAAGCAATTCGTGCCGCGCCTGACGCTGCCGCTGTCTCTGTCCTATGACCACCGTGTCATCGACGGTGCCTCGGCCGCGCGCTTCAATGCCTTCCTGGGCCAAGTGCTGGCGGACTACCGCCGCATCCTGCTGTAAACGGAGGCCCGACACATGGCAATCATCGACATCAAGGTGCCCGACATCGGCGACTTCGCCGAAGTGGGCGTGATCGAACTGCTGGTCCAGCCCGGTGACACCGTGGCCAAGGACCAGTCCCTGATCACCGTGGAGTCCGACAAGGCCTCCATGGAGATCCCCTCCAGCCATGCCGGCGTGGTCAAGGAACTCAAGGTCAAGATCGGCGACAAGATCGCCGAAGGCGGCCTGATCCTGACGCTGGAGGCCGCTGGCGAGGCGGCCGCCGCACCCCAGGTGGCAGCACCGGCCCCTGCAGCGGCGGCTCCAGCGCCTGCCGCTGCAGCGCCCGCAGCATCGGCTCCCGCTCCGGCCGCAGCCAGCTACGCCGGTGGCGCGGCCGATTACGACTGCGACGTGGTCGTGCTCGGCGGCGGTCCTGGCGGCTACTCGGCAGCCTTCCGTGCGGCCGATCTGGGCCTGAATGTGGTCATCGTCGAGCGCTACAAGAGCCTGGGCGGCGTCTGCCTGAACGTGGGCTGCATCCCGTCCAAGGCGCTGCTGCACGTGGCCGCCGTGGTGGACGAGGTCAAGCACCTGGAGGTGGCCGGCGTCAAGTTCGGCGCGCCCGAGGTCAACATCGACCAGCTGCGCGGACACAAGGACAAGGTCATCGGCAAGCTGACCGGCGGCCTGGGCCAGATGGCCAAGATGCGCAAGGTCACCGTGGTGCGCGGCTACGGCAACTTCGTCGGTGCCAACCACCTTGAGGTGGAAGAGACCACGGGCGACGGCCAGGAAAAGACCGGCAGCAAGAAGATCGTGCAGTTCAAGCGCGCCATCATTGCCGCCGGCAGCCAGGCCGTGCACCTGCCCTTCATGCCCAAGGACCCGCGCGTGGTGGACTCCACCGGCGCGCTGGACCTGGCCAGCGTGCCCAAACGCATGCTGATCCTGGGCGGCGGCATCATCGGCCTGGAAATGGGCACCGTCTACTCCACGCTGGGCGCACGCCTGGACGTGGTGGAGATGATGGACGGCCTCATGCAGGGCGCCGACCGCGACCTGGTCAAGGTCTGGCAGAAGATGAACGCGCCGCGCTTCGGCAACATCATGGTCAACACCAAGACCGTGGGTGCCGAAGCCACGCCCGAAGGCATCAAGGTCAGCTTTGCGCCTGCCAAGGACGGCATCACCGTGCCCGAGCCCCAGGTCTACGACCTGGTGCTGCAGGCCGTGGGCCGCACGCCCAACGGCAAGAAGATCGCTGCCGAGAAGGCCGGCGTGGCCGTCACGGACCGCGGCTTCATCGAAGTCGATATCCAGATGCGCACCAATGTGCCCCACATCTTCGCCATCGGCGACGTGGTGGGCCAGCCCATGCTGGCGCACAAGGCTGTGCACGAGGCCCATGTGGCCGCCGAAGTCATCGCCGGTGAACTGCAGGGCAACAAGGAGCTGGCTGCCAGCGCCTTCAACGCCCGCGTGATCCCCAGCGTGGCCTACACCGACCCGGAAGTGGCGTGGGTGGGTCTGACCGAGGACCAGGCCAAGGCCCAGGGCATCAAGGTCAAGAAGGGTGTCTTCCCCTGGACGGCTTCGGGCCGCGCCATTGCCAATGGCCGCGACGAAGGCGTCACCAAGCTGCTGTTCGATGACAGCCCCGAGGCGCACGGCCATGGCCGCATCCTGGGTGGCGGCATCGTCGGCACGCATGCGGGCGACATGATCGGCGAGATTGCGCTGGCCATCGAAATGGGTGCCGACGCCGTGGACATCGGCAAGACCATCCACCCCCACCCCACGCTGGGCGAAAGCCTGGGCATGGCGGCCGAGGTGGCGCACGGCTCCTGCACGGACCTGCCGCCGCAGCGCAAGTAAGCGCAAGGCGGGGCGTTCAGGCCTGGCAAGAACAGAAAGGCAGCTTCGGCTGCCTTTCTGCTTTGGGAGACGCAGATAAGGACACAGACATCAGCCCAGACACCGGTCCAGACACAGGCACGGCAAAGGGGACAGAGCTGTTCAGGCCTGGGCGCGCAGCCACTGCAGCAATTGGTCGTGCACACCATCTGGCGTGGGCGGAGCGGGGGACAGCAGGCAGTAGCGCGAACCGTCCTCGACAAAGCCCATGGGCGCTGCCAGCACGCCGTTGGCGACGTCGTCGCGCACCAGTTGCCAGGGTCCGATGGCCAGTCCCATGCCTGCCACGGCGGCCTGCAGGCTGAAATAGAAATGGTCGAACTGCAGCTGGGATCCCGACGGCGGCGGCTGGCCGCTGTGCTCTGCCCAGGTGGACCAGGCCCCCGGGCGGGTGCGGCTTTGCAGCAAGGGCGCCTCCGGGCGCAGCCCGGTGGCATGCCCCTCGTCGGAGCGCGTGCACCACTGCGCCAGCCGCTCGGGCCGGCAGACCGGGCCTATGCGCTCGGCAAACAGGGTCTCGGCATGACAGCCCGCTGGCGGAGAGAAGTCATCGCGCCGTATGGCCAGATCGATGCCGTCCGCGAAAGAGAAAGGCCCGCCGCCCGCCATCAGGTGCAGCTGCAACTCCGGGTGTTGTTCCTGGAACTGCGGCCAGCGCGGGATCAGCCAGCGCATGAGCAAGGTGGGCTCGCAGGACAGCACCCAGCGGCGCGCCTGCTGCGCGCGCGAGCGCAACTCCTGCGTGGCCTGGCGCATGCGCTCCAGGCCTTCGTGCACGGCCTGGGCCAGGTGGCGGCCCGCCTCGGTCAGGAAGACGCGGCGGCTGCGGCGGTCAAACAGGGTCACGCCCAGATCGTCCTCCAGCAAGCGCACGGCCCGGCTGATGGCGCCATGGGTCAGGTGCAACTCTTCTGCCGCCTTGCTGAAGTTCTCCCGCCGGGCGGCCGCTTCGAAGCAACGCAAGGCCTGCAGCGACGGCAGCCGCTTGCTCGGGGTATGTGAGTTGAGTTCACCAACTGTGTCAGAAAACATCGTTATGCATTTTCATGGAAGGCCAATAGTATCCGGCGCGTTGCATTGAATCGAATGGATAACCGATGACCGAATGGATAGCTGTAGTCACCATCACCTTGCTGGCCGTCATCAGCCCAGGGGCGGATTTCGCCATGGTCACCCGCAACAGCCTGCTGCGCTCGCGCCGCGCGGGCCTGCTCACGGCGCTGGGCATTGGCCTGGGAGTGCTGGTCCATGTCGGCTATACCTTGCTCGGGGTCGGACTGCTCATGCAGCAGTCCACCTGGTTGTTCGACGTGGTCAAGCTGCTGGGTGCAGCCTATCTGATCTATCTGGGCGTGACCATGCTGCGCAGCCGCCCGGAGGGCGATTTGCCCAGCCAGCCCGTGGCCGCGCTCTCCGACATGGCGGCACTGCGCACGGGCTTTCTGACGAATGCGCTCAATCCCAAGACCACGGTGTTCGTGGTCAGCCTGTTCCTGCAGATCGTGGGACAGGACACGCCGCTGGCCACGCAGCTGGCATATGGCGGATTCATCTCGCTGGCCCATGTGGCGTGGTTCTGCATCGTGGCGCTGTGCTTTTCGGCTCAGCGGGTGCGTGCGCGGCTGCTGGCCGTGCGGCATTGGATAGACAGGGCCTTTGGCGGCATGTTGGTGGGGTTTGGTTTGCTGCTAGCAACGGCCAAGCTGCGGCTGTGATGTGGTGATGGTCTGACAGGAATTGGTGGGGGAGGACGGGCAAGCAGGCGGCTGCTGCCCGGCATGCGAGGCCTGCGGGGTGCCATCTGGTACCTCGCAGGCTTGGCTGTTTCTGGCGAGTGTCAGGTTCGCCCGGCAAGCGGGCCGGCGTCCCAGTGGCTTGCGGTTCGACCCGGCACGGCAGGTGTTCATGGTGGGGGCGTGCCATCGTCTCCATGGTGAACGCCGGCGCCAAGGCCTGCTCCCATGCCCAGGCCGCCCATGCCTGCGGCGCCCATTCCTGCGCCGCCACCGCCGCCGCCACCGCCACCACCGCCCTTGCTCGAAGCGCCGGATTCCGCGCCACCTTTGCGCGCCCCGCCCGCCGTGCCGCCCGGACGCGTGGGGCCCTGGTTGGGAACGCGCAGGCTGTCGGGGATCGGCTCCAGATCCAGCGCTTCGCGGATGAAGGCGCGCAGCGAAGTGACGAGTGCCGCAGTCTCGACAGGCTGGCCTGCCACCATGTCCTGGGCCGCCTGGGCAGCCATGCGCACCTGGTCTTGCGTCCCGAGCAAGATGACATCGGACAGCGCGGCTTCCACCGCATCGCGAATGCGCCGTTGGCGCTCGCTGCCAAAAGCCGGTGGTGCATCGGCATCGGTGTCGTCGGCGGCGGGCCTGCGCAGATCGCGCAGGTGCAGGGGATTCACATGTAGCGTGCCCGTGAAGGAGCCGCCCAGCGTCTTGTAGGCGGCGATAAGCGACTTCAGGCGTTCATTGATCTGGCGGTTTTCACGCTCGCGCCGCTTTTGCACGGTCTGCATGAACAGCAGGCGAATGCCCATCATCAGACAGGTGACCAGCAGCAGGCCCAACACCGTGGACAGCAGCGAAGACCAGGAGCTGAAATCTAGTGATGAGCGCATGCGCAAGGCCTCGGGGGGTGATCCAAGCCTTCAGTGTGCCTCCATACAGACGGGTCGGCGGGTAAGAAGAGTGCTGTTTGCAGGCGCCGCTTGGCCTATGCTTTCGATACTTCACACATCAGCGACAGGGCGCATGGCATGTGCCCCCGGGAGACAGCATCCAGTGAAAACAACGAAGCAGGGGGTGCATCCCTCATGGATCGTCGTGGCGGCCGGCGTCAGCGCGGCTCTGCATGTAGGCAAGCTGCCGCCGGCTGTGCCGGTGCTGCAGCAGCAATTGGGCCTGTCCCTGCTGCAGGCCGGCTTTCTGCTTTCCACCGTGCAGGTGGCCGGCATGGTGCTGGGCCTGGTGGTGGGTCTGGGTGCAGACCGCTGGGGGCTGCGGCGCAGCATGCTGGCAGGCCTGGTGCTGATGGCGGGTGCCAGCGCCCTGGGCGCCACCGCTACGGGATTTGCAGCGCTGCTGGCCTTGCGTGCCGTGGAAGGACTGGGCTTTTTGCTGGTGGCCATGCCGGGGCCGGGTCTGATCCGGCGCTGCGTGGCGCCAAGCGATCTGAGCGCGCGCATGGGCTGGTGGGGCACCTATATGCCGTTGGGCAGTGCCATCGGCTTGCTGCTGGGGCCGTGGGTGATGGCCTGGGCATCTTGGCCCGCATGGTGGTTGCTGTTGGGGCTGATCTCGGCACTCGCATGGGTCGCCGTCTGGTGTGGCGTGCCGGCAGACAGGCCGGTGCCCCTTGGCACATCGGTGGCGGGCGGTGGCTGGCGTCCTCGCCTGGCGTTGACCCTGCGCAGCCCCGGACCCTGGTGCGTGGCTGTGGCCTTTGCCGTGTATTCAGGGCAGTGGATGGCCGTCATCGGCTTTCTCCCCACGGTCTATGCCGAGGCTGGCCTGGGCGCCGCATTGTCGGGCACGCTGACGGCCGTGGTGGCGCTGGCCAACATGGTGGGCAACGTGGCCTCGGGCCGTTTGCTCCAAGGCGGCTGGAGCGCCACGCGCGCCTTGCGCCTGGGCTTTGGCTGCATGGCGGCGTGTGCGCTGCTGGCCTATCTGCAATGGCAGGGGCAACCGCTGGCGCCGTTGTGGCTGCGCTTTGTGGCGGTGGTGTTGTTTTCGGCGGCGGGCGGGCTGATTCCGGGCACGCTGTTTTCCATGGCGGTGCGGCTGGCCCCCGATGAGTCCACGGTATCGACCACGGTGGGTTTCATGCAGCAATGGTCCAGCGTGGGGCAGTTTGCAGGCCCGCCCCTGGTGGCTGCCGTGGCCGTGCAGGCGGGCGGATGGCAGTGGACCTGGGTGGTGACGGCGGCCATGTGCGCCATCGGCTGGTGGCTGGCCGGCGCGATCGGGCGCATCAGCGGTGCGGATGCAGCGCCGCGCGGGCGCGCTGCAGTCTGATCACGCGTCGCGCGAGCCTATCAACGCCTTCAGGGCCTCTTCCATCTGCTGCGCATGGTCCAGCGCGGGCAGCCAAGCCTGGGGCACCGGCTGGGCGGGGGGCTGGGGAGCGGAGGCGGCCAGTTGGGCCAGGGCGTCATCGGGCTGCAGGGCCACCACGTTGCCGTTGGCGGACAGCTGGCGGCAGGCATCGACCAGCCATTCGCAGTGCAGCACGATGGCGCGCGGCATGAGGCCATTGTCATGCGACATGCCGCGCACCAGGCTTTCGCCCAGCAGCAGTGCGCTGGCATACAGGCGCACGGCGTGGCGGTCATAGCGCCCGGTGATGGTCTGCAGCCCCGCGCCACCCAGGCGGCCGCGCAGGGACCAGCGGCTGGCGCTTTGCGCCTCCACCATGGCTGCACGCAGTGCGCTCAGCGCATCGCTGCTGCGCGTGAGCTGGCCCAGCGCGACGGTGGCATCGGGCGTGTCGTGGGTGGCGGTGGCGCGCAGGGTGGCTTCCAGCCCCTCGGCCAGCTGGCCCAGCAAGGCGCTTGCCGAGCGCGACACGGCGCGCAGAGGATTGGCCGTGAAGATCACCTGGCTGAACATCAGGCCGACACCGGCGCCCACCAGGACGTCAACCAGCCGCGTCTCGCCCGCGGCGCTC
>NZ_LFJT01000109.1:0-8038 GCF_001682645.1 Delftia sp. JD2 | reverse complement strand
CTTTTGGCGAAGCAAAAGAAGGTAGGTCGGCCGCCGGGCCGAGACCCGGCCTCGAAAAACAACCCCCCGGCAGGGGCAAAAACAATCAAGCAGCCCCCACCCTCCACCGCCTCCTCGGCGCCCTCAACGCATGCCTTTCCCGATAGGCCGCAGGCGCCATCCCCACATACCGCAAGAACACCCGCCGAAACGCCGAGGCATCCCCATACCCGCAAGCCAGCGCCACGGACGGCACGCTCTCCAGCGTGATCTCCAGCAGCACCCGGGCCCGCGCGCAGCGCAGGCGGTGCAGGTGGTCCAGCGGGCTGTGGCCCAGTTCCTGCTGGAAGTGGCGCAGCAGGGTGCGCGGGCTGGTGGATGCCGCGTCCGCGAGGGCCTGCAGGTCATAGGGCTGCTCCACGCGCGCCTCCAGCCAGGCGATGGCGTGGGCCAGCACGCTGTTGCGTGTGGCGGGAATGCGGCGGTCCTGCAGGGCGGCGCGGGTGGCGCGTTCGCGCTGGGCATGGGGCTGCAGCACGGCGGCCAGCGATGCGGCCAGGTCGTCGCCGAAGGCATGGCGTGTGAGCGCGACGGCCATGGGTGCCAGGGCCTCGGGGTGGGAGGCGCTGAGCCAGGGCCTGTCGTCCACGAAGGGCTGGCCCTCGGCCAGTTCGATGCCCGGGAAGTCCAGGCCGAAGCCGCCCATGAAATACCAGGGCAGGGCCACAAGCCGGCCCTGGCAGCGGCCGCCCGCTGCCGCAAACCAGGCGGCGCTGCCCAGCGTGCAGACGGCCAGGCTCTGGTCGAAGGCCGTGGTGATGCGGCGCACCAGGGCCGGATGCGCGGCGACGATGTCGCGGATGGAGGGAATGTCAGGGCAGTGCAGCGCGCTCACGAAGACGGCCTGCGCGGGCCCTTCGGCTGCCGCGCCTTCGGCTGCATGCGGCATGGCGGGCAGGGGCCGGCCCTGGCCGTCGACCCAGCGCCAGCCAAAGCGCGGTGCGCGCCGGCCCAGGCGCAGGCTGGCGACCAGGTTGGCGCTGCGCAGCATTTCGACCAGGTGCGCGGCATGGCCGATGGCGCTGTGCTCCAGGCAGGGCAGCTCGATGATGAAGGCTCGGGGCATGGCGGTTTTGGCTCCTCGAATGGCGATTTTGACGTGCCCGTCATACGTGCTTCACTTTTAGCATGGCTGCTTGTGCCACTTTCCAGGACCACGAAGATGCTCCACACCAGCGCCGAGACAAAGCCTTCCTCCTTCCCGCGCACAGGCCTGCGCTTCATCGCCCTGGCCGGGCTGCTGGCCTGCGGCCTGCCACTGGCGGCCAGCGCCCAGGGGCTCGATGCACAGGGCCTGGCGGCCCTGGATACCGCCATCCAGCCGCTGGCGCCCAAGATGGTGGAGTGGCGCCGCGACATCCACCAGCACCCCGAACTGTCGGGCCAGGAAGAACGCACGGCCAAGCTGGTGGCCGATCACCTGCGCCGCCTGGGCATGGAGGTGCAGACCGGCGTGGGCGGCACGGGCGTGGTGGGCGTGCTGCGCGGCGGCCAGCCGGGCAAGACCGTGGCGCTGCGTGCCGACATGGATGCGCTGCCCGTGGCCGAGAAGACCGGCCTGCCCTTTGCCTCCAAGGCCAAGGCCCAGTACATGGGCAAGGAGGTTTCGGTCATGCATGCCTGCGGGCACGATGCCCACGTGGCCATGCTCATGGGCGCGGCCGAGGCGCTGGCCGGCATGCGCGCAAAGCTGCCCGGCACGGTGAAGTTCATCTTCCAGCCCGCCGAGGAAGGCGCCCCGGTGGAGGCCGATGCCCACGGCCATGTGCCCAGCTTTGGTGCCAAGGCCATGGTGGAGGCCGGCGTGCTCAAGGACGTGCAGGCCATCTACGGCCTGCACATCACGGCCAACCTGCCCTCGGGCATGGTGGGCTATCGCAGCGGGCCGCTGATGGCGGGTTCGGACAGCCTGAGCATCCAGGTCGAGGGCCGGGGCGGCCATGGCTCGTCGCCGTGGAATGCGGTCGATCCCATCGTCGCGGCCAGCCAGGTGGTGCTGGGCCTGCAGACCGTGGTCAGCCGCCAGCTCAACATCAGCCTGGAGCCGGCCGTGCTGACGATCGGCTCCATCCAGGGCGGCACGCGCTACAACATCATCCCGGACAACGTGGAGATGCAGGGCACGCTGCGCACCTTCGACGAGGACATGCGCCAGGAGGCGCACAAGCGCATCACCGCCACGGCCGAGCAGATCGCGGCCTCCAGCGGCGCCAAGGCCAAGGTGCGTTTCGGTCCCGTGGCCTATCCGGTGACCACCAACCCCGCGGCACTGACCGAAGCCTCGCTGCCCGCGCTCAAGCTGGCCATGGGCGGCAAGGCCATGGTGATTCCCAAGGTCAGCGGCTCCGAGGATTTCTCGGAATTCCAGAAGGTGGTGCCGGGCTTCTTCTACTTCCTGGGCGCGCCGCCGGCAGGCCAGGATTTCGCCAAGGCGCCGTCCAACCACTCGCCGCTGTTCGACATCGACGAGAAGCAATTGCCCACGGGCGCGCGCTCACTGGCCGCTCTGGCCGTGGACTATCTGCAGCGCAACCCATAGCTGTTGGACTCCCCCTGAGCGGCGGACGCCGCTTCCCGTTGCACGGCGCCCCCTCTCTCGCTACGCGGGAGGGGGACGGCACCCTCGCTGCGGGGCGGCGCGGCCGGCGTAGGCCCTTGCTCGGTGCCCCTGGCTTGAGATCGAGTCCGTGCGAGCCGCGTCGGCTTTATTTGGCGCTAGCGATTGCCGATGGGCCTTTCCACCACCGGGCGATGGCGAGCCGGAAGGGCAGCAGCAGCGCCACGCCCAGCACCAGCTTCACGCCCAGGTCGCCCAGGGCCCAGGTCACCCAGGGCTCGGCGGCGCCTGCGAAGGCGATGCTCCAGAACAGGAAGGTGTCCAGGCAGGCGGCCAGCAGCGTGGCCACCAGGGGGGCACGCCACCAGCGGCCTGCACGCAGGCGGTGGAACACGCCGATGTCCAGCCACTGCGAGGCAATGAAGGCCGCGCCCGAGGCCAGCGCGATGCGCGGCGGCGCCAGCACCAGCGAGGCGGCCACGGCCACGGCAAAGCCCACCCAGGCCACGCGCCGGGCCTGCTGCGGGCCGAAGCTGCGGTTGACCAGCTCGCTCACCAGGAAGGCGAACGGATAGGTGATGGCGCCCCAGGTCAGCCAGTCGTTGATGGCGTACTGCACCAGGATGTTGGACGACAGCACCACCACGCCCATGGCCGCGATGGCGGCCAGCAGCTGGGTGCGCGAGGGGGCGGCGAAACGGGGCGGGCGCGGTGTCATGCTGCGCCACCGGAGCCGCGTGCGCCCGACGAGGGCAGGGGCAGCCCGAGGATGGCGCAGGCCACGGCCTCGCCCACCTTGACGCCGTCCACGCCGGCCGACAGGATGCCGCCCGCGTAGCTGGCGCCTTCGCCGGCCGGGTACAGGCCGCGCGTGTTCAGGCTGTGGAAGTCCGCGCCGCGCTCGATCTTCACGGGCGAGGAGGTGCGCGTTTCCACGCCGGTGAGCACGGCGTCGTGCATGTCGTAGCCACGGATCTTCTTGCCGAAGGCGGGCAGCGCCTCGCGCATGGCCTCGATGGCGTAGGCCGGCAGCACGTGGTGCAGGTTGGTCAGCGTGATGCCGGGCTGGTAGGAGGGCTCGACCTCGCCCAGCGCGGCCGATTCCTTGCCCGCGATGAAGTCGCCCACCAGCTGGCCCGGCGCGTTGTAGTTGCGCCCGCCCAGCAGGTAGGCCTTGGTCTCCAGCTGGCGCTGCAGCACGATGCCCGACAGCGGGTGCAGCTCGCCGTCCTTGAGGTCTTCCACGCCATGGGTCTTGCCGTCGAAGGCCCAGGCAAAGCTCTTGGCATCGCGCGGATAGTCGGAGGGGTCGATGGCGCAGACCATGCCGGCGTTGGCATTGCGCTCGGCGCGCGAGTACTGGCTCATGCCGTTGGTGACCACGCGCTCGGGCTCGCTGGTGGCCGCCACCACGGTGCCGCCCGGGCACATGCAAAAGCTGTAGACCGCGCGCCCGTTGCTGGCGTGGTGCACCAGCTTGTAGTCGGCCGCGCCCAGCAGCGGGTGGCCGGCATGCCTGCCCCAGCGCGCCCGGTCGATCAGGCCCTGCGGATGCTCGATGCGAAAGCCCACCGAGAACGGCTTGGCCTCCATGTGCACGCCGCGTTCGTAGAACATGGCGAAGGTGTCGCGCGAGCTGTGGCCCAGGGCCATCACGGCATGGTCGGTTTCCAGCCACTGGCGCTCGCCGCTGTCTTGGTCCAGCACCTCCAGGGCGGTGAGATGGCGGTCCTCGCCCTCGCCCTCGATGCGCATGTCACACACACGCTGGCCGAAGCGGATCTCGCCGCCCAGGCGGATGATTTCCTCGCGGATGCCCTCGACCACCTTCACCAGTTTGAAGGTGCCGATGTGCGGGTGCGCGGCATAGAGGATCTCGGGCGGTGCGCCGTGGGTGACGAACTCCTGCATCACCTTGCGGCCCAGGTGGCGCGGGTCCTTGATCTGGCTGTAGAGCTTGCCGTCGGAGAAGGTGCCTGCGCCGCCTTCGCCGAACTGCACATTGGACTCGGGCACCAGCTCGCGCTTGCGCCACAGGCCCCAGGTGTCCTGGGTGCGCTCGCGCACCGAGCGGCCGCGCTCGATCACGATGGGCCTGAAGCCCATCTGCGCCAGCACCAGGGCCGCAAAGATGCCGCAGGGCCCGAAGCCCACCACCACGGGCCGGCGCTGCAGATCGGCAGGCGCCTGGCCCACGGCATGCCAGCGCATGTCGGGCGTGGGGTTCACATGGGCATGGCTGGAGAATTGCTCCAGCAGTGCGGCTTCCTGGCTCTCGTCGGCCAGCGTCAGGTCCACGATGTAGACCGCCAGCAGCTCGGCCTTGCGCGCATCGAAGCTGCGCTTGTGCACGTGCACGGAGGCAATGGCCTCCTCGGCAATGCCCAGCTGGCGTGCGGCCAGGGCGCGCAGCGGCTCCAGGGGCAGATATTCGGTGTGGCTGTCGGGGTGGTATTGCACCGCCGACAGGGGCAGTTTCAGTTCAGAGACGCGGATCATGGCTTGTACCTATCAAGCAGAGGGCCGGCGATGGTAAGCCAAAGTGGGCGACCGCACAGGCTGCGGGCCGCACAGCCTTGGGGTGTGCTCGGGTTCGGATTTTCCGCCAGATATTCCTGGTCCTGGTGCCGTCCCGATCCGGGCACGGACCTTGCATGCAGGGCCGGCCATCCGCGAGCGGGGTCCTTCAGCCCCGGTCTGACGGGGTGGCTGCATCTGCGCGAAGTGGTGGTGGAACGGATGTAAGCTCGCGGCAAGCCTGCGGGCGGGTGCTGCCCCAGGTGAACAAGATCAACGCATTCCACGCACCACAAGGAGACATTTCATGAAGCAACCCCCTTCCAGGCAACGCCTGCCCGCATGGCAGTGGATCGGCCTTGCGGCCGCCACGCCGCTGTTCCTCGCATCGTGCGGAGGCGGTGGCAATGGCGGATCGGGCCAGGACGACCTGGCCGCCTGTGCCATCACCTCGGGCGATGGCAGCGTGGTCGTGGGCTCGGGCCTGCCCGGTGATCCGGCCGCACCCGAACCCTCTTCGGGCTACCGCCTCGGCAAGAAGGCCCTGCACACCTCCAAGTACATGGTGGTCACGGCCAACCCGCTGGCGTCCAAGGCCGGTTGCGAGGTGCTCAAGTCCGGCGGCTCGGCCGTGGATGCGGCCGTGGCCGTGCAGATGGTGCTGGGCCTGGTGGAGCCGCAGTCCAGCGGCATCGGCGGTGGCGCCTTCATGCTCTACCGCGATGCGGCCACGGGCAAGGTCGTGGCCTATGACGGCCGCGAGACCGCGCCGGCCGCCGCCACCGAAAACTACCTGCGCTACGTGGACGACACCGCCGACCAGACCGCGCCCAAGCCCTCGGCGCGCGCCAGCGGCCGCTCCATCGGCACGCCGGGCGTGGTGCGCATGCTGGAACTCGCGCACAAGGACTACGGCAAGACCGCGTGGCCCCAGCTGTTCAATTCGGGCATCGACCTGGCCAGCAAGGGCTTTCCCATCAGCGGCCGCATGGCTGCGGCGCTGGACGGCTCCAAGGTGGAACTGGCGCGCGATGCCGATGCCGCCAAGCTCTACTTCGATGCCCAGGGCAAGCCGCTGGCGCTGGGCGCCAAGTTCGTCAACCAGCCCTATGCCGACACGCTGCGCAGCATCGCCAATGGCGGCGCCGACGCCTTCTACCGTGGCGACCTGGCCCAGGCCATCGTCAGCAAGGTGGGCGTGACGCAGACCGTCTCGGACGGTGCGCCCATCACCGCCGGCAAGACCACGCTGCAGGATCTGGCCAGCTACGAGGCCAAGCGCCGCGAGGCCGTCTGCACCACCTACCGCGCGCGCTACATGGTCTGCAGCATGCCGCCGCCGTCGTCCGGCGGCATTGCCGTGGCCCAGGCCATGGGCATTCTGGAGAACTTCGACCTCAAGGCCTATGCGCCCACGGCCATTGATGGCGAAGGCGGCAAGCCCTCGGTGATGGGCGTGCACCTGGTCAGCGAAGCCCTGCGCCTGGCCTATGCCGACCGTGACAAGTACGTGGCCGACACCGACTTCGTGCCCCTGCCCGGCGGCTCGCCGGCGCTGATGCTGGACAAGAGCTACCTGCGCCAGCGCGCCGCCCTCATCTCCACGACCAAGAGCATGGGCACGGCCCAGGCAGGCAACTTCGGCACGCCTTCGCAGGGCGTGGTCGATGTCAAGGAGGCCGGCACCACGCACATGAGCATCGTCGATGCCAAGGGCAACGCACTGAGCATGACGACCACGGTGGAGTCCAGCATGGGCTCCTTCCACGTCACGCGCGGCTTCGTGCTCAACAACCAGCTGACCGACTTCGCTGCCATCCCCAGCACCACCGACGGCCCGGTCGCCAACCGCGTGCAGCCGGGCAAGCGTCCGCGCAGCTCCATGGCGCCCACGCTGGTGTTCGACCTGAAGACCGACGGCACCGCCGGCGACTTCAAGATGGCCACCGGCTCGCCGGGCGGCAGCACCATCATCCAGTACGTGACCAAGACCCTGGTCGGCGCGCTGGACTGGGGTCTGGATGCCCAGCAGGCCACGTCGCTGGTGGACTTCGGCGCGGCCAACAGCCCGACCACCAACGTGGGCGGCGAGCACCCCAACATCAACACGGCCAATGGCGGCAACGACGATCCGCTGGTCAGCGGCCTGCGTGCCCTGGGCCATGTGGTGTCCATCAGTGCGCAGTCCAGCGGTATTGGCACCATCTTGCGGGTGCAGCGCAATGGGCAGGCGCAGCTGGAAGGTGGGGCTGATCCGCGCCGTGAAGGGCTTGTTTTGGGCGATACCGTTCGCTGATTTTGGTCTGATGATTGACTGAGGAAGGCGCTGCTGGCAGGGATGCTGGTGGCGCCTTTTTTGCTGGTTTGCTGGTGGGTCTTTTTTTGACCCTGCCGGGTGGTTGTTTTTCGAGGCCGGGTCTCGGCCCGGCGGCCGACTCCCTTTCTTATCGCGCGATAAGAAAGTGGGCAAAGAAGCGCGCCCCGCACTGCCCACGTCCCTTCGCTTCGCTGCGGGCGACCTGCGTTGGGCGGGATGCGGGGTGTGCCGCAGAACTCACTCCTTGCGCCTGCGGCGCAATCCGTTCAAACAACTGCGGCAAGTCAGATGACGAAGCAGCCCTGTCCTTCGGCAGGGCTGCCACCCCGCATCCCGCCCAACGCAGGCGTGGGCAGAAGGGGGGAGGCTGGGGCAGCCAATAGCCAATAGCCAATAGCCAATAGCCAATAGCCAATAGCCAATAGCCAATAGCCAATAGCCAACAGCCGGCGCCATCGCTCCGCTCGGCTTCAAACCGGGGCCGAGCGAAGCGAAGGCCCGCACCACCTCCCGTATGTCAGCGCCTGCGGCGTGGTGGTTGCGGGGTTGCAGTCCTGCCGAAGGACAGGACTGCTTCGTGATCTGACTCGCTGCGGTTGTCTGAGCGG
>NZ_LFJT01000108.1:0-8154 GCF_001682645.1 Delftia sp. JD2 | reverse complement strand
ACCAGCATGTCGGGCCAATTCGCGGCGGCCGGCCTGCAGCATGAACTCATCGTGGGGCTGGACTACAACCGCAGCCGCTCCAGTTTCGACTCCTATATCGCCGACGGTCCGCAGCTGGACATCTACCGGCCCGTCTATGGCAGCTTCATCGACACCTCGCTGCTGCAGCCCGATGCGCTGCGCGATGAGCGCGCCCAGCAGGCAGGCCTCTACGTGCAGGACCGCATCCGCAAGGACCGCTGGGTGCTGGCCCTGGGCGGACGCCACGACTGGAGCCGCCTGGAGCAGTCCAGCCGCCTGGCCGACCCCGTGTCCACCAGCGTGCGCAAGCCCAAATCCTTCACGGGCCGCGTGGGCCTGACCTATCTTGCAGACAACGGCGTGGCGCCCTATGTCAGCTACAGCGAGTCGTTTGTCCCTCTGATGGGCGCTGACCGCAACGACCGGCCCTTTGATCCGGAAACCGGCAAACAGGTCGAGGTCGGCGTCAAGTACTCGCCCGACGAACGCAGCAGCTTCACGCTGGCCGCCTTCGAGCTGCGCCGGCAGAACGTGCTCACCACCGACCCCGAGAACGTCCGCTATTCCATACAGCAGGGCGAAGTGCGTTCTCGCGGCATCGAGTTCGAGGCGGCAGTCCAGCCCACGCGCGGGCTCAAGCTCCTGGCCGCGCTGACCTACAACCCCGTCAAGGTGACCCGGGCCCAGCCAGACCAGTGGGGCGGCAACGTGCAGGGCAAGTCGCCTTACGAAGTGCCCCGCAAGATGGCGTCGGCCTGGATGGACTATGCCTTTGGGGGCGACCTGCTGGGGCTGGGAGCGGGCGTGGGGGCGCGCTACATCGGCTGGAGCTGGGGCGATGCGGACAACAGCTTCCGCGTACCGTCGTTCACCCTGGTGGATGCCTCGCTGCGCTATGACCTGGGAAAGATGCGCAGTGACTGGCGCGGGGCCAGCGTGAGCCTGACGGTGAAGAACCTGTTCGACAAGTACCACACGGCGTCGTGCTTTTCCGCCAATGCCTGCAACTACGGCGAAGCGCGCAACATGGTGGTTCGGTTCGGGTACATCTGGTAGGCCTTGCGCCATCAGGCCGGTCGAAAGCGCTCTCGCACGCTCCCTGGCATGGATACAATCGAATAAGAATGATTCTTGTTTGATTGCGGGCCCCGCCCCCAAGGGAATCGGGACCTGCCATGCCATCCGCCTCCACCCCCCAGCACCGAGAAGCCGCCTCCCTGTACACCGCCCACCATGGCTGGCTGCAGGGTTGGCTGCGCCGCAGGCTGGGCAACGGGGCGGATGCGGCGGACCTGGCGCAGGACACCTTCGTGCGCATCCTGGGCGTGCGCGACCTGGCCGGTGTGCAGGAGCCGCGTGCCTACCTGACCACGGTGGCCAAGGGCGTGCTCGTCAACTGGTACAAGCGCCAGGCGCTGGAGCGGGCCTACCTCGAAGCCCTGGCCGCGCTGCCCGAGCCCGTGGCGCCTTCGCCTGAGCAGCGCGCCCTGGTGCTGGAGACCCTGCACGAGATAGACGCCATGCTGGACGCGCTGCCGCCCATCGTGCGGCGCACGTTTTTGCTGTCCCAGCTGGACGGCATGAAGTACGAGGACATCGCGCAGCAGCTGGAGGTCTCGCTCACCAGCGTCAAGCGCTACATGGCCCAGGCGTTTCGCCAATGCCTGGTGGCAATGGCGTGATGGAGACGCCCCTGCAAGCGCGCGTGCTCGACGAGGCCGCCGAATGGCTGATGCGCCTGCACGACAGCGGCGCCACCGATGCCGACCGCGCCGCCTGCGAGCGCTGGCGCCAGGCCGACCCACAGCATGCCCTGGCCTGGGAGCGTGCCGAGCGGCTGCTGGGCAAGTTGGGCGGCCTGCCTGCAGCGCTGGCCATGCCGGCGCTGGACCGGCCCCGAAGCCACCGCGCCCAGCGCCGCGCCGCCGTGGCCCGGCTGGCCGCGCTGCTGGCCGTGGCGCCTGCAGGCTGGCTGGTATGGAGTGCGGCGGACCAGCGCGGCTGGGGCGCCGACCTGCGCACCGCCACCGGCGAGCGCCGCACCGAGCATCTGGCCGATGGCAGCCGCCTCATGCTGGACACGGCCAGCGCGGTGGACATCCGGTTTGATGGCGCACTGCGCCTGCTCACCCTGCGCCAGGGCGCGATTTCCATAGAAACGGCGGCCGATACCGCCACACCGCGCCGCCCCTTTGTCGTGGACACCGCCCATGGCCGGCTGCGCGCCCTGGGCACCCGCTTCACCGTGCGGCAGGAGGGGGGCAGGGCGGACGGCGGCCCCGTGCGCCTGGCCGTGACCGAGGGAGCCGTGGAAGTGACGCTGCGTGGCGCCGCCAGCCCGGCGCTGGTCGTTCAAGCCGGTCAGCAAACGGTATTGCGAGCGGGGGAGGTGACCGCGCCCCAGCCCCTGCAGCCCGAAGCCACGGCCTGGACCCACGGCATGCTGATGGCCGACGCCATGCCGCTGGCCGCGTTCTGCGCCGAACTGTCGCGCTACCGGCCCGGCCTGCTGCAGTGCGCGCCCGAGGTGCGCGCGCTGCGCGTGTCCGGCTCCTTCCCCCTGGGCGATACGGACCGGACGCTGACCATGCTGGCCTCCACCTATCCCGTCGACGTGCAGACGCGCATGCGCGGCTACTGGATCACCGTGGTCGCCAGGAACTAGAAAAATCGAGGCAGGGTGACACTTTTTCGGATCTCGGCTGGCAACGGGGAAAGAGCTTCTTTCTTCACCGCCTCCAAGGACCGATTTCCATGCCTGCCGTACCCATGCCGCATCCCGTCTTCCATCCCCTGGCGCATGCCGCCCGACTGGCCCTGCTGGGCATGGCATTGGCCGCAGGCGCCGTGCAGGCGGCCGAACCGGCCCCCGCAGCCCAGACCTACCAGATTGCGCCCGGGCCGCTGGGCCGCACGCTGGCCGGCGTGGCCACGGCGGCGGGTATTTCGCTGTCCTTCGATCCTGCGCTGACCGAAGGGCTCACCAGCCCGGCCCTGTCCGGCCACTACGCGCCGCAGCAGGCGCTGCAGCGCCTGCTGGCCGGCAGCGGGCTGGACATGGTGGCGCGCAGCGATGGCAGCTATACGCTGCGCAGGCAGGCGACCCAGGCCGTCCAGGCGGCAGGCGCCACCGCGCTGGGCGAGGTGCTGGTCACGGCGCAGGCCGAGCGCAGCGCCGTGACGCAAGGATCGGGCAGCTATGCGGCCACCGGACCCAGCAGCACGGCGACACGGCTGGGCCTGTCGCAGCGTGAGACCCCGCAATCGCTGAGCGTGATCACGCGCGAGCAGATCGATGACCGCGGTTTTCAGTCGCTGGAGGAGGTTGCCCTGGATGCCACGGGCCTGAGCACACGCCAGATCGGAGGCGGAGAACGCACGCAGTTCTTCCTGCGGGGTTTCGAGGTCAACTCTTTCCTGGCCGATGGCGTGCCGCTGGCCTTCGACTACGACACGCAGGGCCTGGCCACCATGGCCATGTACGACCGCGTGGAGGTGCTGCGCGGCGCTGCCGGACTGATGACGGGCACGGGCAATCCGTCCGGCACCATCAACCTCGTGCGCAAGCGCCCCACGGATGTCCCTCAGGTCTCGCTGACGGGCAGCCTGGGCTCCTGGAACAACCTGCGCGGCGAAATCGACGCGTCCGGCCCGCTCAATGCGGCCGGTACGCTGCGAGGCCGCGCCGTGGTGGCCCTGCAGGATACGGACACCTTCAAGCGGGCGTACCGCCATGAGCGCCAACTGGTCTACGGCACGCTGGAGGCCGATATCGCCCCGCGCACGCGGCTGAGCCTGGGCGGCTACTACAACAGGGAAGACAACCCCGGCGCCGACTGGAACGGCCTGCCCACGCGGCGTGACGGCAGCTTCTACCCGCTGCCGAGATCGGCGCGCGTGACGCCTGACTGGGCCTACTGGAACAAGGAAAACGCCAGCCTCTTCGCTGAACTGGAGCATGGCCTGGGCAACGGCTGGAAGACCCAACTGACCGCACGCGTGCTGCAGGCGAAGATGGACATGCTGGGGACCTACCTGTATCCGCTGGAAGATTCCGCCGACTTCGGCCAGGGCGTGGGAGCCTATGCCTACAAGAAGACCCAATACAGTCTCGACGCCTTCGCGCAGGGGCCCTGGCAATGGTTGGGCCGTACCCATGAAATGGTCTTCGGTGCCAGCGTGAGGCAAAACAGCGACGACGACGGGCCTGGCGGGTGGCCGTCGGACTACCAGCAGATCGTGGACCCCATGACCTGGGACCCGGGCTCCGTTGCCCGGCCGGCCATCAACACCCTGTGGTCGCGGCGCGGCCACCAGCGGCAGCTGGGTGCCTACGGAACACTGCGGTTGAGCGTCGCGCAGCCCCTGACCGCGCTGCTGGGCGCGCGCGTGGATTCCTACTCCTACGACATGCTCACGCGCTCGGGGGAATGGAGCGATTCCAGCAGGTACCGGGTCCATGACCGCATCACGCCCTATGCAGGCCTGGTCTATGCGCTGGACAGCCGGCATTCCGCCTATGCCAGCTGGACCGGCGTGTTCCAGCCCCAGAGCAACCAGGGCGCCAGAGGCGCGCTGCTGGACCCGGTGACGGGACGCAACCTCGAGCTTGGCATCAAGGGCGAGTACGCCCAGGGCCGGCTGCAGGCCAGCGCGGCGCTGTTCCAGATCAACCAGAAGAATCTGCCGCTGCAACTGCCGCAATCGCAGTGCAGTCCCAATGTGGCGTCCTGCTATGCGCAGACCGGAGAGGTGCGTAGCAGGGGGGTGGAGTTCGAGCTGGCGGGTGCCGTCACGCCCTCCCTGCAGCTGATGGCCGGCTACACCTACAACAGGGCGCAGCATGTCCGCGACTCGGACGTCGCCAAGGCCGGCACGCCCTATGACACCCAGACCCCGCGCCATCTGCTCAAGCTGTCGGCCCGCTACCAGCTGCCGGGCGCCTGGCAGCGCTGGTCCCTGGGCGGATCCGTGCGCACGCGCAGCGAGACCCGCTCGGCCGGCTACGGCGTGCGCCAGGGGGGCTATACGCTGGTGGACCTCACGGCGAGCTACCAATTCAGCCGGCAGCTGGATATACGGCTGAACGTCAACAACCTCACGGACAAGTACTACTACCAGGCCATTGGCAGCACCCAGGACAACAACCATTTCGGGGCGCCGCGCAATGTGCTGCTGACGGCGCGCTACCGCTTCTGAAACAGAGACAGGTTGGCATGGATACAATCGAATAAGAATGATTCTTGTTTGATTGTGGGCCCCGCCCCCAAGGGAATCGGGACCTGCCATGCCATCCGCCTCCGCCCCCCAGTACCGAGAAGTCACAGCCCTGTACCTGGCCCACCACGGCTGGCTGCAGGGCTGGCTGCGCAAGAAGGTGGGCAATGCCTTCGACGCGGCCGACCTGGCGCAGAGCACCTTCCTCAAGGTGCTGGGCGCCAAGGGCCTGGACCAGCTCCAGGAACCGCGCGCCTACCTGACCACCATTGCGCGCAACCTGCTGATCAACCAGGTGCGCCGCCGCGCCATCGAGCAGGCCTATCTCGATGCCCTGGCCGCCATGCCCGAGCCTGTGGCGCCGCCGCCCGAGGTCCGGCTCATGGTGCTGGAGACCCTGGTGGAGATAGACCGCCGCCTGGGCCGCCTGCCCGCGCTGGCCAAGCAGGCCTTCCTGCTGGCCCAGCTCGAAGGGCTCGGCCATGGCGAGATCGCTGCCGAGCTGGGGATTTCCGTCTCCACCGTCAAGCGGCATCTGGCCAAGGCGGCCATGCGCTGCTTCTTCCCGGAGTAGGCGGCATGCAGGCGTTCCCTTCCGCTTCTTCCCCCATTTCTGCCGAAGTGGCCCGCCAGGCCGTGCAATGGTGGCTGCAACTGAACTCCGGCAAGGCCCAGGCCCGGCAGCACGCTGGCCTGCAGCGCTGGCGTGCGGCCAGCCCCGAGCATGAGGCCGCCTGGCAGCGCATCGAATCCATGGGCAGCCAGATGGCCGGCATTCCCATGCCGCTGGCGCGGGCCGCATTGGCCGCGCCCGGCTCGGCCGGCAGGCGCCGTGCGGTGCAGGCGCTGGCCGTGCTGCTGGTCTCGGGCGCAGGCTCCGCGGCCGTCGTGCGCTCGCAGGCCTGGCGCGGCTGGACGGCCGACCAGGTGGCTGCCGTGGGCGAGCAGCGCCGGCTGCCGCTGCCCGACGGTGGCAGCGTGGTGCTCAACACCGGCAGCGCCCTCAATCTGCGCTACGGCGCGGCCGAGCGCGTGCTGGAGCTGGTGCGTGGCGAAATCCTCGTGCAGACCGCGCCGGACAGCCTGCACCGTCCCTTCATCGTGCAAACCGCCATGGGCGCCGTTCAGGCCCTGGGCACGCGCTTCACGGTGCGCGAGCGCGAGTCCGGCGTTGAAGTGGGCGTGCTGCAAGGCGCCGTGCAACTGCGGCCCGCGCATGCCCCGCATGCCGCGCAGCGCATCAATGCAGGAGAGCAGGGCACGTTCACGGCCCAGCAGGCCGTGCACTCCGGCGCGCTGGACACGGCGGCCAGCGCCTGGGCCGAAGGCATGCTCGTGGCCTCGCGCATGCGGCTGGAGGATTTCCTGGCCGAACTGGGCCGCTACCGGCGCGGGCGCCTGGGCTGCGACCCGGCCGTGGCCGGCCTGCACGTCTCCGGCGCCTACCCGCTGGCCGACACCGACCGCGTGCTGGCCGCGCTGACTTCCTCGCTGCCCGTGGAAATCCACTCCTTCTCGCGCTACTGGGTGATGGTGCGGCCTGCCGGGGCGGCCAAGGCATGAGCGGCACGGCCGGCATGAAGGCCTTCGCACTTTCCTGAAAAAAATCTGAGCTGATTTGCCGACGATGGCTGTCAACAGAGACAGGAGCGCACCGCAGCGTGCGCCAACGCTTCTCTACAACCATTGCAACAAGGCCTTTCCATGCGCCCTCAGACCATGCGCCAGAACTCCATGCGGCAGACTGCCGCCTCCACCGTCCGCCCATCCCCGGCGGCCCCGGCGTTACGTCCGGTGGCGCTGGCGCTGCAGGTGCTGTGCGCGGGCACGCTGGCGGGGGTGGCCGCCGCGGGCGCCCTGGCTCCGGCACAGGCCTGGGCGCAGCCGGCTGCCGGTGCTTCGCAGCAACGCCAGTACGACATTGCCGCCGGCCCGCTCGAAAGCGTGCTCAACCAGCTCGGGCGCGAGGCCGGCGTGCTGGTCACCTTCGGCTCGGCCGTCACCGAAGGCTTGCGCAGCGGCGGCGTGAGCGGGCGCTTCACCGTGGAGCAGGCGCTGGACCGCGCCTTGCTGGGCACGCCGCTGGCGGCCGTGCGCTCGGCCGGTGGCGGCTACACCTTGCGCGAGATGCCCGTGGTGCCGGCCACCTCCGGCGCGGCGGGTGCTGCGGGTGCGGCAGGCGCGGGGTCCTCCCAGACACTCAGGACCGTGCTGGTCACGGCCTCGGCCCAGGCCAGCCCCACCACCGAAGGCTCGGGCTCCTACACCACGCCGGCCACGGCGGCGGCCACGGGCCTGAGCCTGTCGCTGCGCGACACGCCGCAGTCCGTCAGCGTGCTCACGCGCCAGCAGATCGAGGACCAGGGCCTGCTCTCGCTCAATGACGCCATGCGCAGCGTCACCGGCATCCATGTCGTCAGCTCGGACAGCGACCGCTCGGACTTCTACTCGCGCGGCTTCTACGTGGACAACCTGCAGTACGACGGCGTGCCCACCTCCATCGGCCTGTCGTTCTACGGTGACTCGGGCACCGATACCACCATCTATGACCGCGTCGAAGTGGTGCGCGGCGCCACGGGCCTGCTCACGGGCGCGGGCAATCCGTCGGCCTCCATCAACATGGTGCGCAAGCACGCCAACAGCAAGGTGTTCACGGGCTCGGCCTCGGCCAGCGTGGGCTCGTGGAACCACCATCGCGGCACGGTGGACCTGTCCATGCCGCTGACGCAGGACGGCCGCATCCGCGCGCGCGTCGCAGGCATGGCCGAAGAGCGCGACTCCCATGTGGATCTCTACCACGCGCGCAAGCAGGTCTTCTACGGCGTGATCGACGCCGACCTCACGCCCGACACCACGCTCAGCGTGGGCGCCGACTACCAGGCCAACCGGCCCACCGGCTCGACCTGGGGCGGCCTG
>NZ_LFJT01000107.1:0-8456 GCF_001682645.1 Delftia sp. JD2 | reverse complement strand
CTCGGCTGCCAGTGCGGCAGCCGTTCCCTCACCGTCCATGCCGCCCCAGGCGCGCGAGCAGCTGCAGGCCATGCAGGCCGCGTGGCTGAAATGGTCGCGCCAGGTGGCGCAGCAGACCGAGGATGTGGGCGAGCGCTTTGTCGATGAAGCCCGCCGCATGCACTACGGCGAGACGGACGAGCGCGCCATCCGCGGCAAGGCCAGTCCCGAGCAGGCCATGCAATTGCTGGATGAAGGCATTGCCGTCCTTCCATTGGCCTTGCCCGAAGGCAGCAAGGAAACGCTGCAGTAAGTGGCGACTGGCACATGCTGTCTTGGCGACGACAATTGCTCCCATTGCAATGGATCGGCAATCTCCAGGCCAGGCCTTTGCTTGTTGCTATTGATTGAGTAGCGTCCCAGCTGACTTTGTCGCCCTTCAATTGAAGAGACGACAAACTCAAGCATATCCGCGGCTTTTCGCATAGTGACTGAGCAGGCCACAGGGAGATTGCCGACCTGGGTGTTTCCCGTAAGGCAGCGGACATTGGCTGCTGCCCTGTAAGTCGCAAAAAGGGTAGTTTGCTATCGCTTTGGAAGCGCTCTGGCCTTCCGTGCGGGCCGCGCCGGGCCGAGATGCTGGAGAACCCTAGGCCCTGCCTGCCACCGCGGCACCTTACAGCCCCGTCTGTGCTTGATTATTTCAAGTGTGAGTGGTTGCTTCTATTGCTTGCGAAGGCCAGGCTTGATGCGCCATGCTGCAGTGCGGGGCAGGGCCTGTGCTTAGGAGCACCTACGTAGGCGTTTTCCCGCTGCGGTGCACAACGTCGGCAAGCCTACGATGCGTCCGACCCTGCACAACGCCCGCCAGAGCCTCTGGCGACGCGTTGGGGGCTGGCAGCATCAACGGAGCAGGCGAAGCGCACATGAGCGACGTTATTCTCGAAACCCGGAACCTGACCAAAGAGTTCAAGGGATTTACGGCGGTGAGCAAGGTGGACCTTTCGGTACGCCGTGGCTCCATCCATGCCTTGATCGGCCCCAATGGCGCAGGCAAGACCACCTGCTTCAATCTGCTGACCAAGTTCCTGGAGCCCACCTCCGGCACCATCCGTTTCAATGGCGAGGACATCACGCGGGAAGCACCGGCGCAGATTGCGCGCCGTGGCGTGATCCGGTCCTTCCAGATCTCGGCCGTGTTCCCGCATTGCACGCTGCTGGAGAACGTGCGCATCGGCCTGCAGCGCAAGCTGGGCACGGAGTTCCATTTCTGGCGCAGCGAGAAGAGCCTGTCGCAGCTCGATGACCGCGCCATGCAGTTGCTGGCCGAAGTGGGCCTGCAGGACCTGGCCGACGAGGTCACGGTCAACCTGCCCTATGGCCGCAAGCGTGCGCTGGAGATTGCCACCACGCTGGCCATGGAGCCCGAGCTGATGCTGCTGGACGAACCCACGCAGGGCATGGGCCACGAAGACGTGGACCGCGTGACCCAGCTGATCAAGAAGGTCTCGGCCGGCCGCACGATTCTCATGGTGGAGCACAACATGAAGGTGATCTCCACCATTGCCGACCGCATCACGGTGCTGCAGCGCGGCGCCGTGCTGGCCGAGGGGCCGTACGAGGAAGTTTCGCGCAACCCGCAAGTGATGGAAGCGTATATGGGCACCACCGACGGCCAGTTGCAGGGAGCGCATTGAGATGAGTGCACCGGCATTGGAAATCAAGGGCCTGCAGGCCTGGTACGGCGAATCCCATGTGCTGCACGGCATGGACCTGGTGGTCCAGCCCGGCGAGGTGGTCACGCTGCTGGGGCGCAACGGCGCGGGCCGCACGTCCACGCTGCGCGCCATCATGGGTCTGACGGGCGCGCGCAAGGGCTCCATCCGGATCAACGGCGTGGAGGCCATCCACCTGCCCACGCACCGCATTGCCCACCTGGGCGTGGGCTACTGCCCTGAAGAGCGCGGCATCTTCTCCAGCCTCTCGTGCGAAGAGAACCTGATGCTGCCGCCGCCGCTCAAGACCGGCCAGCCGGGCATGAGCGTGGATGAGATCTACGCCATGTTCCCCAACCTGGCCGAGCGCCGCCACAGCCAGGGCACGCGCCTGTCGGGCGGCGAGCAGCAGATGCTGGCGGTGGCGCGCATCCTGCGCACGGGCGCGCGGCTGCTGCTGCTCGACGAAATCTCGGAAGGCCTGGCACCCGTCATCGTGCAGGCGCTGGCCCGGATGATCACCATGCTGCGCACCAAGGGCTACACCGTGGTCATGGTGGAGCAGAACTTCCACTTCGCGGCGCCGCTGGCCGACCGCTTCTACGTGGTCGAGCACGGCCATGTGGTCGAGCGTTTCGGCGCGTCCGAGCTGCAGGCCAAGATGCCCGTGCTCAACGAACTGCTGGGCGTTTGACCCGGATATCCATCGTGGCCGGCGCCTGGGGCTCGCCGGCTGCATTCCTGCCATGGCCCTGTGACAAAAACCCAAGACATCAACGCGAAGGAGACACCAATGAAAGCAAAACTGACCGCACTGTCGTGCATGCTGGCTGCGGCCGGCCTGGCCAGCCCGCTTGCCATGGCACAGGAGAAGGTGAAGATCGGCTTCGTGACCGACATGTCCAGCCTGTATGCGGACGTGGAAGGCAAGAACGCCGTCACCGCCATGCAGATGGCCATCGATGACTTCGGCGGCAAGGTGCTGGGCCAGCCCATCGAGCTGCTGAGCGCCGACCACCAGAACAAGGCCGACATCGCCGCCTCCAAGGTGCGCGAGTGGGTGGACACGCAAGGTATCTCGCTGGTGTTCAGCGGCACCAACTCCGGCACGGCCCTGGCGGTGTCGCAGGTGGCCAATGAGAAAAAGCGCGTGCACTTCAACAGCGGCGCGGGTTCCTCGGCACTGACCAACGAGCAGTGCAACGCCTACACCGTGCACTACGCCTATGACACCGTGGCCCTGGCCAAGGGCACGGGTACGGCCGTGGTCGAGCGCGGCGGCAAGGACTGGTTCTTCCTGACGGCCGACTACGCCTTCGGCCACGCGCTGGAGAACGACACCACGGCCGTGATCAAGGCCAAGGGCGGCAAGGTGGTGGGCGGCGTCAAGCACCCGCTCAATGCCTCGGACTTCTCGTCCTTCCTGCTGCAGGCGCAGGCCTCCAAGGCCCAGATCCTGGGCCTGGCCAACGCCGGTGGCGACACCATCAACGCCATCAAGGCGGCCAAGGAATTCGGCATCAACAAGAGCATGAAGACCGTGGGCCTGCTGGTGTTCCTGACCGACATCCACAGCCTGGGCCTGAAGAACACCGAAGGCATGCAGTTCACCACCAGCTGGTACTGGGACCAGAACGATGCCACGCGCAAGTTCGGCGAGCGCTTCTTCGCCAAGACCAAGCGCATGCCCACCTCCATCCAGGCTGCCGACTACTCGGCCGTGACCAGCTACCTCAAGGCCGTGCAGGCCGTGAAGTCCACGGATGCCGACAAGGTCATGGCCTACCTCAAGAGCACGCCCATCGACGACTTCTACGGCAAGGGCTCGATCCGTCCCGATGGCACCTTCGCCCACGACATGTACCTGGTCGAGGTCAAGAAGCCCGCCGAGTCCAAGAAGCCCTGGGACTACCTGAAGGTCGTGGCCACGCTGCCCGCCGACCAGGTCTGGACCACCAAGGCCGAGACCAAGTGCGCGCTGTGGAAGTAACGCTGCGCCGCCACTGACCCCCAACCGCCACCCGGCCAACCACGACAGCTGCATCCCATGGAAATCTTTGGTGTTTCCCTGCCAGGCCTGATGAGCCAGCTCCTTCTGGGGCTGGTCAACGGCTCGTTCTACGCCATCCTCAGCCTGGGGCTGGCGGTGATCTTCGGCCTGCTCAACGTGATCAACTTCGCCCACGGCGCGTTGTTCATGCTGGGCGCCATGGTCACCTGGATGGCCATGAGCTACTTCAACATCAACTACTGGGTGATGCTGGTGCTGTCGCCGTTGCTGGTGGGCCTGCTGGGCGTGCTGATCGAGCGCTTTTTATTGCGCTGGATCTACAAGCTCGACCACCTCTACGGCCTGTTGCTGACCCTGGGCCTGTCGCTGCTGATCGAGGGCCTGTTCCGCTCGGTCTACGGCGTCTCGGGCCTGGGCTACGACACGCCTGAGCTGCTGGAAGGCGCGACCAACCTGGGCTTCATGATCCTGCCCAACTACCGCGCCTGGGTGGTGCTGGCCTCCATCGTGGTCTGCGTGGCCACCTGGTTCATGATCGAGAAGACGCGCATCGGCGCCTACCTGCGGGCCGGCACCGAGAACCCGCGCCTGGTCGAAGCCTTCGGCGTCAACGTGCCCGTGATGATCACGCTGACCTATGCCTTCGGCGCGGCGCTGGCGGCATTTGCCGGCGTGCTGGCGGCGCCCGTCTACCAGGTCACGCCGCTGATGGGGCAGAACCTCATCATCGTGGTCTTCGCCGTGGTGGTGATCGGGGGCATGGGCTCCATCATGGGCTCCATCCTCACCGGCCTGGGCCTGGGCGTGATCGAGGGCCTGACCAAGGTCTTCTGGCCCGAGGCTTCGTCCACCGTGGTGTTCTTCATCATGGTCATCGTTTTGCTCATCCGCCCCGCCGGCCTGTTCGGCAAAGAGAAATAACAAGAACGAGGACAAGGGGCCGACCACATGAAATCCAAGACTCTCGTTCAACGCATCGCCCCCTGGGGCTATGGCCTGCTGCTGCTGGGCCTGCTGGCGGCGCCCATGCTGGGTGCCTACCCGGTGTTCGTGATGAAGCTCATGTGCTTCGCACTGTTCGCCTCGGCCTTCAACCTGCTGCTGGGCTACACGGGCCTGCTGTCCTTCGGCCACGCGGCCTTCCTGGGCGGTGCGGCCTATGTGACGGGCTACGCCATCAAGGGCTGGGGCTTCACGCCCGAGCTGGCCATGCTGGCCGGCACGGCCGGGGGCGCGCTGCTGGGGCTGATCTTCGGCTGGCTGGCCATCCGCCGCCAGGGCATTTATTTCTCGATGATCACGCTGGCGCTGGCCCAGATGCTGTTCTTCGTGTGCCTGCAGGCGCCCTTCACGGGCGGCGAGGACGGACTGCAGGGCGTACCGCGCGGCAAGCTGTTCGGCCTCATCGACCTGACCAGCGACCTGACCATGTACTACGTCACGCTGGTCATCGTGGTCCTGGCCTTCCTGCTGATCGTGCGCACCATCCACTCGCCCTTCGGCCAGGTGCTCAAGGCCATCAAGGAGAACGAGCCGCGCGCGACCTCGCTGGGCTATGACGTGGCGCGCTTCAAGCTGCTGGCCTTCGTGATCTCGGCCGCGCTCACGGGCCTGGCCGGTTCGCTCAAGACCGTGGTGCTGGGCTTTGCCACGCTGTCGGATGTGCACTGGACCACCTCCGGCCATGTGATCCTGATGACGCTGATGGGCGGCCTGGGCACGCTGTCCGGCCCCATCCTGGGCTCGGCCGTGGTGGTCATGCTGGAGAACAAGATCGGCGAGTTCGGCAGCTTCCTGCAGCGCCTCACGGGCGTGGAGTGGTTCTCCACGCTGGGCGAGTCGGTGACCATCGTCACCGGCCTGATCTTCGTGGTCTGCGTGCTGCTGTTCCGCAAGGGCATCATGGGCGAGCTGATCGCCTGGCTGCAGAAAAAGCGTACCCCTTGAGATCCTGAAGACCGCACCGAGCGGAGGGAAGGGCAGGCCACCAGGACCGCATCTGATCCTGGCGGCCTGCCCTTATCCGTTGTCGGGCTCCTGCATCCATGCCGGCAGGTCCCGCTGGCCGTGCAGCACACGCCATACATCGACGTGATGGGCGTGCTCCACATAGAACACCATGTACGGGTAGCGCGTCAGCGGCCAGGCGCGCAGACCGGGCAGATGGAGTTCATGGGCATAGCGCAGCGAGCCTGTGGAGGGGTGGCGGCCTATGTGTGCGTAGGCCTTCTCCAGCGCGTCGATGAAGCCCAGGGCTGCGTTTGCTGCCTCCTCGTCCAGGTACCAGGCAAGTATCTCTTCGACGTCCCGGTTGGCCTGCTCGCGGGGGACGATGGCCTTGGCCTTCACCTCCTGGCCTTTGCCCGCTCACGCAGTCCATCGAAATAGCCCGCATCCACCGCGGCAGCCGGCGCCGAACCCGCTCCAGCCAACAGCAGGTTGCGCAGTTGCAGGCGCTCCTGATCCCTGCGGATCAGCTCGCGGACATACTCGCTGCTTGTGCCGTAGCCACGCTGGCTGACCTGCTCATCCACAAAGGACTTGAGGGCGTCAGGCAGGGAAATGTTCATGGTGCTCATGGCGCCAGTGTGGGTTGCTTGGCAAAAATTGGCAAGATTCCCATTCAGCCACTGGAGCTTGAAGAGCTTTTCATAGCTGCAGCGGCCGGGCGTAGCCCGTCATCTCCAGGTATCCCTGACCGGCTCGCGCCTCCTGGCCCGGGCCGGTGGACTTTTGGAGGCTGCACAGGCCCTCCCAGTAGATGGCCCCGGTGGAGGCGCTGCTGTCCAGCTCCTGGTCATCGACCAGGGCGTTCACGGTGAAGCGGCCAGCGGGCGTGTCCACCTGCCATTGCACGGGGTAGCGCGCGCCGCTGGCGGGGCTGCTCCAGTGGCGCAGCGGTGTGAACCGAACGGCATCGTGGGCGAAGACCTGTACCTTGCCATCGGCGCCGCGCAGCGAGCCTCCGGCCCACAGCGCGCCGCCATCGCTGCGGCGCACTCGGAAGGCCGTGAGTGCACCGCCGTCGAACAGGTTCATGCCTATCCAGTCCCAGCCCACGGCCTCGGGGTGCATCAGGGCCTGGCTCCATTCATGGTCCAGCCAGGCGCGGTTGTCACCGGGTTCGCGCGCGGCTTCGATCTCCATGCGCTGGCCTGCCAGCTCCAGCGTGCCGCTCACCTGCAGTTGCGGGCGGCTGTAGTAGTAGCTGGCCTGCTCGGGCTCCGGCCCCTTGCGCGAGAGGCCGGCGCGGCCCTGCAGCAGCGGGTGCTCGCGGGTCTCGAAGCGCAGGTCCAGTGCGAATGCGGTGCTGCGTATGCGGGTGGTGTAGCGTTCGGCCTCGCCGTTACCGGTGCCTTCATCGGTGCGCCGCAGCGACCAATCCTGCAGCCGCACGTCGGCATCGGTCTCGCTGGCCTGGGCAATGCCAAAGCCCGCGCGCGCGATGCGCTGGTCGTGGTGCAGGCGGGCGCCCTGCACATCGCACAGCGCCGCATGGGCAAACAGCAGCTGGCGCGCCGCAAAGGCGGAGCGCAGCTCCTGCGTGGCCTGCACGCGCGACCGGAAGAAGGTGATCTGGAAACCCCAGGCCCGGCCCGCCGCGCGTGCCTGGCCGGTGATGTACCACCACTCGGTGCGCAGACCGGGGTGGCTGCCATGGTCGCGCGGGAAGACCAGCGTGCGTGGCGGCAGTGCCTGGGCGGGCAGTCCTGCCGCCCCCAGGCCCAGGCCGGCAGCCAGGCCCAGCAGATGGCGGCGGGGCAGGGGCATCATGGATCAGCTTTGCAACTGCGCGATGCGCGCCTGGGCCGGCCCGCAGTCGCCGATGCGCTGCATCACCCAGTCCGCATCATGGTAGGTGGGCAGGTAGCGCTCGCCCGCATCGCACAGCAGCGAGAGGATGGAGCCCTGCTCGCCGCGCTGGCGCATCTCGCTGGCCAGCCTGAGCATGGCCACGTAATTGGTGCCCGTGGACGGCCCCACGCGCCGGCCCAGCAGTGCGGACAGGCTGCGCATGGCGGCCAGGGAATCGCAGTCCGCCACCTCCTCCATGCGGTCCACCAGGGTGCGCACAAAGCTGGGCTCCACACGCGGGCGGCCTATGCCCTCGATGCGCGAGCCCGGCGCGGTGAGGGTGGCATCGCCCGTGCGGTGGTAGGCGGCGAACACCGAGCCCTCGGGGTCGGCCACGCAGATACCCGTGGCATGGCGCTGGAAACGCACGTAGCGGCCAATGGTGGCGCTGGTGCCGCCCGTGCCCGCGCCCACCACGATCCAGCGCGGCACGGCATGGCGCTCGCGCCGCATCTGGGTGAACATGCTCTCCGCAATATTGTTGTTGCCACGCCAGTCGGTGGCGCGCTCGGCATAGGTGAACTGGTCCATGTAGTGGCCGCCGGTCTGCGCGGCCACGGCGCGTGCCTCGTCGTAGACCTGGCCTGCGCTGTCCACGAGATGGCAGCGGCCGCCGTAGAACTCGATCAGCGCAATCTTCTCGGCCGAGGTGCTGCGCGGCATCACGGCCACGAAGGGCAGGCCCAGCAGGCGCGCGAAATACGCCTCGCTCACGGCGGTCGATCCGCTCGATGCCTCGACGATGGTCGAGCCCTCATGCACCCAGCCATTGCACAGCGCATAGAGAAACAGCGAGCGCGCCAGCCGGTGCTTGAGGCTGCCCGTGGGGTGGGTGGATTCGTCCTTGAGGTAGAGATCGATCCCCAGGCTGGCAAAGCCGGGCAGGGGCAGCGGGA
>NZ_LFJT01000106.1:0-8970 GCF_001682645.1 Delftia sp. JD2 | reverse complement strand
AGCTCGCGCACGTCGGCATAGCATTCGCGCACGCCCACTTCCAGCTCGCCCGCCTGCACGGCGCCGCAAGCGGTCAGCACGGCCATCACCAGCAGGGCGCGCGGCCCGGGCCAGGCGCTCCATGGTGCGTGGGAAGCCGTCCTCGACGGAAAGGACGAAGGGAAAGACATACACGGACTCCTTGCCCGCGCGCAGGTCAGGCCTGACCGTTCATCAGCCGGTCAGGCCGCTGCGGCGGGCGCGCACGGCCCATGGCCGCTGAGCGCGAGGGGATTTCAGGGGAATGCCGGTCCGGGGCAGAAACAGGGCCATGCCCGGCCGGCGGCTGCAGGGGGCGTCAGCCCTGCCAGCGGGGCCGATCGGGGCGCAGCAGCACGGCCGAGGCATGGCGGCGCAGCGGCTCGGCGAATGGCATGGGGGGAGGCGCCACCGGCGCGGCCTTGGCGTAGTGGGTGGCGACGGCCACCCAGGCATGGCACATGGAGCAATCGACGCTGAGCGACGACGGCTGGCCCTGGTCCGCCTTCTTTGCCGGTTGCCCCGGTTCGGCGCCAGCGCCCGGATCTGCGTTGGCATGGCGCTCGGCGCCCATGCCATGCAGGCTCACGCCATGGACATGGTGGCCAAAGTGCCGGGTCTCATGCCCGTCGTGCCGGCACAGTGCAGCGGCCGCCATCCAGCTCCACTGGAACAGCAGCGCGATCACGAGGACGGCGAGGGCGGCGAGACGGGGCCGGGTCATGGAGGAGGGCATGGGGCAGGTGGGGATTGTCGTGCATGGCGTTTGCCCACAACCACGACTCCCCCAAGCCGGCGAGTCTAGGGCCGTGCGGCGACCTGTGGCTGTCGGGCACATGACAAATTTGTCATCTTGGCAAACCATGCCCTTCCCCGACAATGCTCGGCATGAAAGTCCTGGTCATCGAAGACGAAATCAAGCTGGCCGACTACCTCCGCAAGGGCCTGACCGAGGAGGGGTTCGTGGTCGATGTCGCGCACGACGGCATCGACGGCCTGCACCTGGCCACGGAGCTGGCCTACGACCTCATCGTGCTCGACGGCATGCTGCCCGGCATCGACGGCCTGGCCGTGCTGGCGGCGCTGCGCCAGTCGCGCCAGACGCCGGTGCTGATGCTGACGGCGCGCGGCCAGGTGGAGGACCGCGTGCGCGGCCTGCAGGGCGGCGCCGACGACTACCTGGTCAAGCCCTTTGCCTTCTCCGAACTGGTGGCGCGCATGCATGTGCTGCTGCGCCGCAGTGTCGGCACGGCGCATCCGGCGGCCGAGGCCACCATGCTGCGCATGGCCGACCTGGAGCTGGACCTGATCCGCCGACGCGCCACGCGCGCCGGCCAGCGCCTGGACCTCACGGCCAAGGAATTCAACCTGCTGAGCCTGCTGCTGCGCCGCCAGGGCGAGGTGCTGTCGCGCACCGAGCTGGCCTCCCAGGTCTGGGACATGAATTTCGACAGCGAGACCAATGTGGTCGAGGTCGCCGTGCGCCGCCTGCGCCTGAAGCTGGACCAGCCCTTCGAGCAGCCGCTGCTGCACACGGTGCGCGGCATGGGCTATGTGCTGGAGTCGCGCGCACCGTGAACGCCAAGGCCCCCGCCGACATTCCCCACCTGGGCCGGCGCCTGTCGCGCTGGCTGGCGCTGCAGACCATGCTGGGCCTGGGCCTGGTGTGCGCGGCCGTCTACGGGGTGGCCTCGATGACGCTGGAGCAGCACCAGCACGAGACGCTGGACCTCAAGCAGCAGGCCGTGCTGCACCTGATGACGGAAAGCCGCAGCGCCCACAACGAGGCCGGTCTGGCCCACATGCTGGACGACTTTCTCACGGGCCTGGACGAGATGTCGCTGCGCATCACCGACCTGCAGGGCCGCGTGATCTACGAGCGCCTGCGCATTCCCAAGACGCCGGGCCGCACGCTGCAGCGCAGCTTCGAGGTGGTGCTGGCCGACAGTGGCCAGCATGCACAGGCCCAGCTCACCCTGGACCGCGCCGACGATGACCGGCAGCTGTCCCTGCTGGCCTGGACGCTGGCCCTGGCTGCCGTGGGCGGCGCGCTGCTGGTGTCGCTGACCGGCATCTGGCTGGTGCGCCTGGGCCTGGCGCCGCTGCGCGAACTGACCGAGCAGACGCGCAAGCTGTCGGCCCAGGACCTGCAGCGGCGCCTGGACGACAGCGGACAGCCGCAGGAGTTGCGCCCGCTGATCGCGCAATTCAACGCCCTGCTGGAACGGCTGGCCGTGGCCTACCGGCAGATGGAGGCCTTCAACGCCGACGTGGCCCATGAGCTGAACACGCCGCTGACCACGCTGATCAGCAGCTGCGAGCTGGCCCTGCGCAAGCCGCGCAGCGAGGCCGAGCTGCGCGAGGTGCTGGCTTCCAACCTGGAGGACCTGCGGCGCATGGCCGGCATCGTGGCCGACATGCTGTTTCTCTCGCAGGCCGACCGGGGCCAGGGCGCGCGCCTGGCGCCCTGGGCCAGCCTGGCCGCGCTGGCCCATGAGGTCATCGACTTCCACGAGGCCGCGCTGCAGGAGGCCGACCTGCAGGTCGTCGTCCAGGGCGACGCGGCCGCCGAGGTCGATGCGCGGCTGCTTCGCCGGGCGCTGTCCAACCTGCTGGGCAATGCCACACGCTATGCACAGCGCGGCTCCACCATCACCGTGCAGATCGGCGCACGGCCCTGTGCCCACCACGGTGGCGCCGGTGATGTGGCGCTGGCGGTGCTCAACCGGGGCCCGACCATAGCCCCCGCCGACCTGCCGCGCCTGTTCGACCGCTTCTACCGCGCCGACGCCGCGCGCAGCCAGGCCGACCGCAACCATGGCCTGGGCCTGGCCATCGTGGCCGCCATCGCGCGCATGCACGGCGGGCGCTGCTTTGCCGAGTCCGAAGGCGGCTTCACGCGCATCGGCCTGGAACTGCCCGACAGCCCGAGCCCGCCGCGCGATTCCCCGGCCTGAACACAGGCACCGGAGCGGCGGCACAATGGCGCCCCATGACGCAAGACGCCCCCTCCTCCTACGCAACGCTGCTGGCCGAAGGCAATGCCCTGGTGGCCCAGGCACAGCGGGCCGCCACCCAGGATTTCGCCCAGGCCCGGGCGCTGTGGCAGCAGGCCGGCAAGCAGTTCTACCTGGCCCACAAGGCCGACCCCGACCAGGCCGAGGGCGCGTTTCGCCTGGCCCAGGCCTGGATGGCCGAAGCCCATGCGCTGCAAAAGGAAGAATCGCCAGACGCCGTGGTGATGTGGCGCAACGCTGCTGCGCAATGCGAGTTGGCGTTCGACCTGGAACCCGAAAACGGCCGCCTGGCCATGACGGCGGCCAGCTGCCACATGTTCGGCGGCCAGCATGACGCGGCCAAGGCCTGGCAGCAGATCGGGCAGCACCTGCTGCCGCCGGCGCCCGAAGGCGACGGCGCCTGAAGCCAGGCTACAGCGCGATCAGCTTGAACACGGCCCGCGCCGTGCACACGGCCTGGCCCGCGCTGTCCAGCACATTGCCCTCGCAGAACACGGTGCGCGCGCCTGCGCGCAGCACGCGGGCCTCGATCAGCAGGTCGGTGGTGGCCGAGGCGAGGAAATGCGTGCTCATCTCGATGGTCACCACGCCCAGCCCCAGCGGGTTGGACGAGCGCGCGGCCGCGCTCAGCGTGAAGTCCAGCGCGCTCATCAGCGCGCCGCCATGGCCATGCCCCCGGCTGTTGGCCAGGTGCGGGCGCATGGGCAGCCGCGTGCGCGCCAGGCCGGGCGCCAGGCTCACGGGCTCCAGGCCGATATGGGACATGAAGGGCACGTCGATGCCGAAGTAGCCGCGCGCCAGCGCGGCGGCCTCCAGGTCCGGGGCGGTGGAGATTCCAACGGCGTTCATCCGATCTCCGCAATCGCCTGGCCTTCGGCCACCGGCTCGCCCACGGCCACGAGCATGCGGCGCACGACGCCTGCCACCTCGCTTTCCACGGGAATCTCCATCTTCATGGACTCCACGATGATGAGGGTGTCGCCCAGGGCGACGGTGCCGCCTTCGGCGGCTTCCACAGCGGCCACGAGGCCGGCGATGGGGCTTGTGATCATGTTCGGGGTGGTGGTCATGGGTAGGGCTTTCAAAGGTGGGCCAGCACGCGCTGGGCGATGCCGGTGTCGATGCGCAGGTCCAGGAAATCGGCGTGGCCCAGGATGCGTTCGATGAAGGGGATGTTGGTCTTCACGCCCTCGATGCGGGTCTGCGCCAGTGCCTGGCGCAGCCGTGCGATGGCCTGGGCGCGGTCGCTGCCATGGGCCACGAGCTTGGCGACCATGGGGTCGTAGAAGGGCGTGACGCTGCAGCCCTGGGCATAGCCGGTCTCCACGCGCAGGCCTTCGCTCTGGGGCATCTCGAAGCGGTCCAGGCGCCCCGGCGAGGGCAGGAAGCGCACGGGGTCTTCGGCATAGATGCGCGCCTCGATGGCATGGCCGCGGGCCACGGGCTCGACGGGCAGCACCTCCCGCATGCGCTCGCCGGCGGCCAGGCGGATCTGGGCCTCGACGATGTCGATGCCCGTGATCTCCTCGGTCACCGCATGCTCGACCTGCAGCCGCGTGTTCATCTCCAGGAAGACAAAGCCGTGCTGCGGCGTGTAGAGCATCTCCACGGTGCCGATCACGTCATAGCCCGTGCGCACCAGCAGGCCGGCCAGCAGTTGCCGCATGTCGGCCAGGGCCTGCGCGGGAATGCCTGCGGGGCGGGCCTCTTCCACCACCTTCTGGTGGCGGCGCTGCACCGAGCAGTCGCGCTCGAACAGCACGCGCACCTCGCCATGGCGGTCGGCCAGCACCTGGAACTCGATGTGGCGCGGCGCCTCGATCAGCTTTTCCAGGTACAGCTCGGCCGTGCCGAAGTACTTGGCGGCAATGCCGCTGGCCTTGGACCAGGCGGCCTCCAGCTGCGGTGCATCGTGCGCGGGCAGCATGCCGATGCCGCCGCCCCCGCCTGCGGGCTTGACCAGCACGGGAAAGCCGATGCGCGCCGCCTCCGCCTGCGCCTCCTGCACGCTGTGCAGCACGGCCGAGCTGGCCGCCTGCGGCATGCCCTGGGCGGCCATGAAGGCCCGCGCCTGGGTCTTGTGGCCCAGCGTGCGTATCCAGTGCGGCGAGGGGCCGATGAAGCACAGGCCCTGGCGCTGCACGGCCTCGGCGAACTCCGCGTTCTCGGAGAGAAAGCCGTAGCCCGGGTGCACGGCATCGGCACCGGTCTCGCGCGCCACCTGCAGCAGCCGCGCCCGGTCCAGATAGCTTTGCGCGGCGGGCGCAGGGCCTATGCACACGGCCTGGTCGGCCGCGCGCACATAGGGCAGACCGGCATCGGCTTCGGAGTACACGGCCACGGATTCAAGGCCCATGCGCCGCAGCGTGCGGATCACGCGCGCGGCCACGGTGCCCCGGTTGGCGACCAGCACGCGGCGGATGGGGTGCGGGGCGCCGCTCATGCCGCCTCCGAGGAGACCGCTGGCGCGGCGGCCACGGCCACTACCGCATCGACGATGACCGGCGCCTGCGCGCCGCGCGCCACGAGCACGGGATTGGCATCGACCGACTGCACGCGCCCGCCCTGGGCCAGCATCCAGTCGCCCAGCCGCACCATCATGGCAGCCACGGCGTCCAGCTCCACGGCCGGCATGCCGCGCACGGCCGCAAAGGCCGGGGCGATGGACAGGCGCGCAAGGGCATCCAGCGCCTGCCGCGCACTGAAGGGGGCGACAAGGAACTGCACGTCCCTGAGCGCCTCCACCAGCACGCCGCCCTGGCCGACCATGACCACCACGCCGAACTCGGCATCGACATGGGCACCCAGCGCCAGCTCGAAGTCGGCCTTGTGCTGGGCTCCCAGCAGCAGGCCGCCATCGGCCGCGCCCAGGCGGGCCAGCGTGGCCGAGAAATCACCGAAGGCCGCCAGCGCCTGGCCGGCTTCGCGGATGTTGAGCCGCACCAGGCCATGCTCGGACTTGTGCGAGAGATCGGCGGACACGCCCTTGGCCACCAGGGGCCGTGGCAGGGACTCGATGGCGGCGCGCACCTCGTCCTCGCTCCTGCAGACCAGATGGCGCATCACCGGCAGGCCGGCGCGAGCGAGTTCGGACAGGCTGGAGGGCTCGTCCAGCGTGAGGGAGCGGGAGGCCGCCACCGGCACCGATGCCTCGGCAGACGGCACCTGTGCCTGCCTGCCACCGGCCTGCTCGGCCAGCAGCGCCAGGCCGCGCATGGCGGCGCGTTCGCTCCAGAAGGTGGGCACGCCCTGGTCCTGGAAGGCCTGGGCCACCCAGTCCTGGTTGACGCTGACCGCAATGGGCACGCCGGTGTCGCGCGCAAAGCGGCTGGCCTGGCCCGCGAAGTCGGCGAAGTCATAGCCCTCGCCGCCGATCGGGAAGCCCACGTGAACGAGGTCCGCCGCACCGCTGCCCGACAAGGCCCGCAGCGTGTCGCCAAAGGTCTGCGGCCTGCCCAGCAGGGCCGTGGTCATGTCGATGGGATTGCGCGCCGTGACATAGGACGGCAGGGCCTGGGACAGGCCGTCCAGCGTGGCGGCATCGAACGGCTCCAGGGCCAGGCCGTATTCCTCGGCCGCGTCGGCCGACAGCACGCAGGTGGCGCCCGAATTGCTGATGCTGACCACGCGGCGACCGCGCGGCGCAGGCTGGGACAGGAACAGCGGCGCGTAGTCGATCAGCTCGCGGAAGTCGGCCAGGCGCGGTATGCCGTGCTGGCGCAGGAAGGCATCGGCCAGCGCGTCCTCGGCCGCCAGCGCGCCCGTGTGCGAGCTGGCCGTGGCCTGGCCTGCGCGCGTGCGGCCGGCCTTCACGGCCAGGATGGTGACGCCGCGCGCATGGGCCAGGCGCGCGGCCTCGGCCAGCCAGGCGCTTTGCCTGAGCGTCTCGATGTAGAGCACGACCAGGCGGATGCCTTCGTCCTCGACCACGGCGCGCACGGCCTCGGCTGCGCAGACATCGGCCTCGTTGCCCGTGGACAGCATGTAGCGCACGCCGATGCCCGCGCGGCGCAGGCCGCCGTAGAGAATGGCCGCGCCCGCACCGCTCTGGCTGACGATGGCCACGGGGCCGTCGGCCGGCGCGTTCTCGTTGATCATGGTCGAGAAGTTGAGGATGGCGCCCGTGGCGAAGTTGGCCACGCCCTGGCAATTGGGGCCGAACAGGCGCAGCCCGCCGCCTGGCGCCCGGCGCGCCCGCGCCACCAGGTCGGCCTGCTGCCGGCGGCCCTCCTCGCCCAGCTCCGCAAAGCCCGAGGAATAGATCACGGCCAGGCGCGCGCCCACGGCCACGCAGTCGTCGATGGCGGCGGCCACGTCCTCGCCGGGCAGGCTGATGACCACGGCATCGGGCGCCTCGGGCAGCGCGCGCAGCGAGGGGTAGGCGGCCAGGCCCTGGGCCTCGGCGCGCTTGGGATTGACGGGCAGGATGCGGCCCGCGAAACCATGGCGCCGCAGGTAGTCGATGGGCCGGCCACCGGCCTTGATGGGATTGTCGGAGGCGCCAAGGATGGCGACCGAGCGGGGGTTCAGTGCTTGCAACAGAGACATGCGTACCTCATCAATCCAAAGACAAGGCTTCGCGCTGGATCACTTGCCCCCAATCCCAGACCTCCTTGGCGATGCGCTGGCCGAACGGCGCGGGCGGCATCATCACGGGCTCGCCCTGGCTGCTGAGCACGGCGCGGATGCGTGCGTCCTGCAGCACGCCCCTGGAGGCCTCGTAGAGCCGGTTGACGATGGCCGGCGGCGTGCCCGCAGGCGCCAGCAGGCCGGCCCAGAAGGTGACGTCGAAATCGGCATAGCCGGCCTCGGCCATGGTGGGCACCTCGGGCAGCTGCTGCATGCGCCGGGGCGCGGTGACGGCCAGCGCCACGAGCTTGCCGCTGGCGATGTGGGGCAGCGCGCTCCAGGTGTCGAACTGCGTGTCCAGCTCGCCGCTGAGCACGGCCATCTGCGCCTGCGATGCGCTCTTGTAGGGCACATGCGTGGTCTTCACGCCCGTGCGGTTGCTCCAGGCCGCATAGGCCAGGTGGGCGATGTTGCCGGGGCCGGCAGAGCCGTAGCTGAGCTTGTCGGGATGGCCCTTGGCGAAGGCGATCACATCCTTGGCCGAGCGGATCTGGTGCTTCTGCGCCCACTCGGGGTTGACGGTGAGGATGAAGGGCGCATCCAGCACCATGGTGATGGGCGCGAAGTCCTTGGCGCGGTAGGTGATCTTCTTGTAGATCTGGGGGTTGATGGTGATGCTGCTGGAGTTGGTGACCAGCAGGGTGTAGCCGTCGGGCGCGGCGCGCGCCACCTCGCCCACGCCGATGGCGCCGTTGGCGCCGGGCTTGTTCTCCACCACCACGGGCTGGCCCAGCGACTTGCTCAGCGGCTCGGACAGCGCACGTGCAATGGTGTCGGTGAACGAGCCTGCAGGGAAGCCGACCACGATGCGCACGGGGCGCGTGGGCCATTTGTCCTCCTGGGGGGCCTGGGCCTGGGCCGCCGTCGCGGCGCACAGGGTCAGGCATGGCGCCAGGCACAGGGCCAGGGCGGTGCGGCGCGAGGGCGCGCGCGGTTGTCTGGTTGCCATTGCTTTGTCTCCTTGGGTTTTTTATGCGTTCAGGGCCGCAGGCCGAACTGCGGCGCTCCGGCCTCGCGCAGCGGCGCGGCCAGTTCCACGAATTCGCTGAGCAGGGCGCGCGTGTCGCGCGGATCGATCACCTCGTCGATGCCGAAGGCCTCGGCCGTGCGGAAGGGCGAGGTCAGGCTGCGCACGCGCTGCTCGATCTCGGCGCGCTTTTGCACGGGGTCGTCGGCGCCTTCGATCTCGGCCTTGTAGGCCACCTCCAGCCCGCCCTCGATGGGCAGCGAGCCCCAGTTGGCCGAGGGCCAGGCATAGCGGAAGTTGAAGCGGCCCATGTGCTGGTGGCCGGCCGCCGCCACGCCG
>NZ_LFJT01000105.1:0-10253 GCF_001682645.1 Delftia sp. JD2 | reverse complement strand
TCCGCCAGATCCTTGTATCAACCGACAGGCGGCCACGGCGCGGGCCATGGCGTCGGTGCCGCCGCCCGGGGCCGAGCCCACAAGCATGCGCACAGGCCGCGTGGGCCAGTCCGGTGGGGTTTGGGCCAGGGCGATGGCGGGCAGCAGGGCAGCTGCGGCCAGCAGCAGGGGGCGGCGTTGCATGTCTTGTCTCCGGTGCTTTTGTTGTGGACCCATGCTAGGCAGATGATTGATTGCCGTAAACTGAAAGTTGCTGATGAATCAATAACCTTGGGTAATCAATTCGCGGGATATTCCTATGGGCTCCATCGACCGCAGGGACAGCACGCCGCAACTGCTCAACCGCCTGCGCATGCGGCAGGTGGCGCTGATGCTGGCCATCGACCAGAAGAGCACGCTGCGCGGCGCCGCAGCCGAGCTGGGACTGAGCCAGCCGGCCGCCACCAAGATGCTGCATGAGCTGGAAAGCGCGCTGGGCCTGCCCCTGTTCGACCGCGTGGGGCGCGGCCTGCAGCTGAACGCGGCGGGCGAGCGCGTGACGGGCTACTTCCGCCACCTGCGCGGCGGCATGGAGGCGCTGAACCGCGAGCTGCAGGAACTGCGCGAGGGCAGCGCGGGGCGGCTGGCCGTGGGCAGCATCATGGCGGCCTCGCCGGGGCGGCTGACACAGGCGCTGCTGGCGCTCAAGCGCCAGTGGCCGCTGCTGTCCATCGAGGTGGCCGTGGACACCAGCGACCGGCTGCTAGCGCAGTTGCAGGACGGCGTGCTGGAGGTGGTGGTGGGCCGGCAGACCGGGCAGGCCGATCCCGCCCATCTGTTCCGCACCATAGATGACGAGGCCCTGTCCATCATCGTGGGCTGCGGCCACCCGCTGGCGCGTGCCCGCAGCGTGGGCTTTGCGCAGCTGCAGGCCCATGGCTGGGTGCTGCAGCCGCCCGGCAGTCCCATGCGCGCACTGATCGACCAGGAATTCCAGGCCCACGGCCTGCCGCTGCCGCGCGGCCTGATCGAGACGGGCTCCATCCTCACCACCATGAACCTGGTGCGCAACTCCGACCTGATCGCCGTGATTCCGCAGGCCGTGGCCCGGGACAGCGCCGCGCACGGCATGGTCCGCATCCTGCCCTATCGCATGCGCCGCAACCTGCAGGCCTACGGAAGCCTGGTGCGCCGCGACCGGCCGCTGAGCCAGGCGGCCGACAGCTTTCTGGCGCTGTTGCACGGGCAGGAGCCGCCGCCGGCATCCGCGCCCTAGCCGATGTACCGCGCCAGATGCGGGCTGACCCGCTTGCAGTAGCTCTTGCAGACGCGGCGCATCACCTGGGCAGTGTCGGTGACGCCGGGCGACGGGCTCTTGGGGTACCAGGTGGTGATGCGAAAGGAGGGCGGCGTGGGCAGCTCCAGCTCCACCAGCTCCCCGCTTTCGAGCTGCGGCGCCACCAGCATGCCGTGCATGATGGCGACGCCCAGGCCCTCGCGCACCAGCGAGACCAGGGCCGCCAGCGAGGGCGATCCCGAGATGCGCAGGTCGCTGGAGACCATGCCGCTTTGCACGGCCAGCTGCTGTGCCATGGCCACGGCCTGCTCGTAGGGGCCGGTGCCGCGCATCTGGGTCAGCAATTGCTTGCCCAGCGCCTTGTGCAGTCCATCCTTCCTGGGCACCAGGCCCCGCCTGGCAATCCAGTGCACAGGCACTTCCAGCAGGTTCTCGACCACGGCGAACTGGGGGTCCACGCCGCTGCCGGTGCGCACGATCAGGTCCAGGTCGCGCCGCATCATCTGCTCCGCCAGGTGGGTGCTCAGATCGACGGTCAGGTCCAGCTCGATGTGCGGCAGGCTGGCACCCATCGCCTTGACGAATTCGGGCAGGAAGGTGTGTACCGCCGTCTCCAGCACGCCGACCCGCAGGCGGCAGCCGATGGCGTCGTCGGACCTGGCGGCACGCTCCAGGGTGCGTGTGGCTTCGATGACGGCTTCCGCATGCCGCAGCAAGCGGGCGCCGGCATCGGTGATCTGCAGCGTCTTGCGGTCCCAGTGGAACAGGGTCACGCCCAGGTCCGACTCCAGCCCGCGTATGCGCATGGAGACGGCGCCGGGGCTGGCATGCACCAGTTCGGCCACGCGGCGCACGCTGCCGATGCGTGCCAGCAGCACAAAGGTTTCAAGAAAACGGATGTTCATGGGGAGGCTGCGCGGGCTGCAGTGGCTGTTCAGTTTTCCTGGGGGAGGCTGCGCACAATTCCTGAATGGACCGGTGGCCTGCTGCTTTTTACATTGGGGGGCATCTCCATTCAATAGAGGCTCCCCCATGACGCATTGGACCCATCCGACCGAATTCCGCCAGGAGGTGCGCGCCGGACGCTTTCGCGGGCAGACGGCCGGGCAGTGCCCCGGCTACACCCAGGGCAACCTGGCGATACTGCCGCGCGAGTGCAGCGAGGAGTTCCTGCGCTTTGCCCGGCTGAACCCCAAGTCCTGCCCGCTGATCGGCGTGACCGAGCCCGGCAGCAGCCGCGTGCCCGAGCTCGGCGATATCGATCTGAAGACCGACCTGCCCTCGTACTGGGTGTTTCGCGATGGTCACAGGGCCGAGCAGGTGAATGACCTCACGGACCTGTGGCGCGACGACCTGGTGGGCTTCGTCATCGGCTGCTCCTATTCCTTCGAGGACGCGCTGCGCGATGCGGGCGTGCCCGTGCGCCACATCGACGAGGGCCGGGGCGCGCCCATGTTCATCACCGACATTGCCAACGGCCAGGCGGGCCGGTTCGGTGGCCGGATGGTGGTCAGCATGCGGCCCATGACGGCCGCCCACGCCATCCGTGCGATCCAGGTGACTTCGCGCTTTCCCAGCGTGCATGGGGCGCCCGTGCACCTGGGCGACCCCGCGCAGATCGGCATTGCCGATATCGAGCGGCCGGACTTCGGCGAGCCCATGGCGCTCAAACCCGGGGAGATCCCCGTGTTCTGGGCCTGCGGCGTGACGCCCCAGCAGGCCATCCGCTCGGCGGCCCTGCCATTCGCCATCACGCACGAGCCGGGCCACATGCTGGTGACGGAGTTGCGCAACAGCCATCTGGCCGCGTTCTGACGGCCTGCCTGCCTGGCTTGGGGCCCGCTTCGGCGGGCCTTTTTCTTTGCGTCGCCGGCCGGCAAGGGGCCGCTCCTGTTCAGTTTTCGTGAACAGAGGGGGCGAAAACTTCTCGATGGACGCGGTCCAGGGGCACTTTTAGATTGGACGCCAGTGGTGGGCACCGGCGGAGGGCCGTGCTCCAGGCCACGGTTTTCCTGACTTCAACTTCGAGACAAACGGGTTCCGACACCATGCAAGAACGCTCCACTCCCCATGACAGGCGCTGGCAATTCTGGATAGACCGCGGCGGCACATTCACCGACATCGTGGGCAAGCGGCCCGATGGCAGCCTGGCCACGCACAAGCTGCTGTCGGAAAACCCCGAGCAGTACCGTGATGCGGCCGTGGCCGGCATCCGCCACCTGCTGGGCCTCAAGCCCGGCGAGCCGGTCACGCCGGACCTTGTGGAGTGCGTGAAGATGGGCACCACGGTGGCCACCAATGCGCTGCTGGAGCGCAAGGGCGAGCCCACGCTGCTGGTGACTACGCGGGGCTTTCGTGATGCGCTGCGCATTGCCTACCAGAACCGCCCGCGCCTGTTCGACCGGCATATCCAGCTGCCCGAACTGCTGTACAGCGAGGTGGTGGAGGCGCTTGAGCGCGTGGATGCCCATGGGCAAGTGCAGCAGGAACTGGACGTGCTGCACCTGCACACCGCGCTGCTGCAGGCCCATGCCCGGGGCCTGCGCAGCGTGGCCATCGTCTTCATGCATGGCTACCGCTACATGCGGCACGAGCAGATTGCGGCGCGCATTGCGCGGCAGGCGGGATTCACGCAGATCAGCACCTCGCACGAGACCAGCCCGCTCATGAAGTTCGTGAGCCGGGGCGACACCACGGTGGTCGATGCCTACCTCTCGCCCATCTTGCGCCGCTATGTACAGCAGGTCGCTGGCGAGATGCCGGGCGTGCGGCTGTTTTTCATGCAGTCCTCCGGCGGGCTGGCCGATGCAGGCAGCTTCCAGGGCAAGGATGCCATCCTGAGCGGGCCGGCCGGCGGCATCGTGGGCATGGCCCGCACGGCGGGGCTGGCCGGGCACGACAAGGTCATCGGCTTCGACATGGGCGGCACCTCCACCGATGTCAGCCACTACGCTGGCGCCTTCGAGCGCGAGTTCGAGACCCAGGTGGCCGGTGTGCGCATGCGCGCGCCGATGATGAGCATCCACACGGTGGCCGCCGGTGGCGGCTCGGTACTGGCCTATGACGGCTCGCGCTTTCGCGTGGGCCCGGAGAGCGCGGGCGCCAACCCCGGCCCCGTGAGCTACCGCCGTGGCGGGCCCCTGGCCGTGACCGATGCGAACGTGATGGTGGGCAAGGTCCAGCCCCGCTACTTCCCCAGCGTGTTCGGCCCGGCCGCCAACGAGCGGCTCGATGGCGAGGCCGTGCGGGCGCGCTTCGATGAACTGGCAGTGCAGACGGGGCGCAGGCCCGAGGAAGTGGCCGAAGGCTTCATCCGCATCGCCGTGCAGCAGATGGCCAACGCCATCAAGAAGATCAGCGTGGCGCGCGGCTATGACGTGACGCGCTACACGCTGCAGTGCTTTGGCGGCGCGGGTGGCCAGCATGCCTGCCTGGTGGCCGATGCCCTGGGCATGACCCGTGTGTTCGTGCATCCGCTGGCCGGCGTGCTCAGCGCCTACGGCATGGGCCTGGCGGACCAGACCGTCATCCGTGAACAGGCGATGGAGGTGGCGCTGTCTGCGGCGGCCTTGCCGCTGATCGCGGAGTCGCTGGATTCGCTGAGCGACGCGGCCAAGGCCGAGCTTGAGCGCCAGCAGGTCGGTGCCAGTCCCGTGCAGGTACGCTACAACGTGCATGTGCGCTATGAGGGCACGGATTCCGCCCTGGCCGTGCCCTTCGGCGGGCTGGACGACATTCAGGCGGCCTTCGAGTCGGCCTATCGCCAGCGGTTCGCCTTCCTGATGGCGGGCAAGGGCCTGGTGGTGGAAGCCGTTTCCGTCGAAGCCGTGATTGCGGGCGATGCGCCCAGCGAGCCGTTGCTGCAGGAGCATCCGCCGCGCGAGCATCCGCGCCGCGAAACCGTGCGCATGTACTCCGACGGTGCCTGGCATGACGCGGCCCTGGTGGTGCGCGAGGACCTGCGGCCCGGCGATGCCATTCCCGGCCCGGCCATCATCGCCGAGCGCAATGCCACCACGGTGGTCGAGCCCGGCTGGCTGGCGCGGCTCACGGCGCTGGACCATCTGGTGCTGGACCGCGTGGTCGCGCGCAAGGCCGAGTACGCGGCCGGTACCTCGGTGGACCCGGTGCTGCTGGAGGTCTTCAACAACCTGTTCATGAACATCGCCGAGCAGATGGGCCTGCAGCTGCAGAACACGGCCTACTCGGTGAACATCAAGGAACGGCTGGACTTCAGCTGCGCGCTGTTCGACGCCGAGGGCCACCTCATCGCCAATGCGCCGCACATGCCCGTGCACCTGGGCTCCATGGGCGAGAGCATCCAGACGGTGATCCGCAAGAACGCCGGGCGCATGGCCCAGGGCGATGTCTATGTGCTCAACGACCCCTACCAGGGCGGCACCCACCTGCCCGACATCACGGTCATCACGCCCGTGTACGTGGCCGACGAGGCCTCCCCCACCTTCTACGTGGGCAGCCGGGGCCACCATGCCGACGTGGGTGGCATCACGCCCGGTTCCATGCCGCCGTTTTCCACGCGCATCGAGGAAGAGGGCGTGCAGATCGACAACTTCAAGCTGGTCGATCGCGGCGTGCTGCGCGGCCAGGAGATGGTCGAGCTGCTGCAAAGCGGCGAGTACCCGAGCCGCAACCCGCACCAGAACCTGGCCGACCTGAAGGCCCAGATCGCGGCCAATGAAAAAGGCGTGCAGGAGCTGCGCAAGATGGTGGCCCAGTTCGGCCTGCCCGTGGTGCAGGCCTATATGGGCCATGTGCAGGACAACGCCGAGGAGTCGGTGCGCCGCGTCATCACGCGGCTCAGGAACGGGCAGTTCACGCTGCCGCTGGACAACGGCGCGCAGATCCGCGTGGCCGTCACCGTGGATACGGCGGGCCGCAGCGCGGTCATCGACTTCTCGGGCACCAGCGCCCAGCAGACCAACAACTTCAATGCGCCGCGCGCCGTGTGCATGGCGGCCGTGCTGTACGTGTTCCGCACGCTGGTGGACGACGACATCCCGCTCAACGCGGGCTGCCTCAAGCCCTTGAAGGTCATCATTCCCCAGGGCTGCATGCTCAACCCCAATGCACCGGCCTCGGTGGTGGCGGGCAATGTGGAGACCTCCACCTGCATCACCAATGCGCTGTTCGGCGCGCTGGGCGTGATGGCGGGCAGCCAGCCCACCATGAACAACTTCACCTTCGGCAATGCGCGCCACCAGTACTACGAAACCATTGCCGGCGGCAGCGGCGCGGGCGCGGTGCTGGACGCCGAGGGCCGGGTGGAGCGCGGGTTCAACGGCACCAGCGTCGTCCAGACGCACATGACCAATTCGCGCCTGACAGATCCGGAGGTGCTGGAGTTCCGCTTCCCCATCATGCTGGACAGCTATGCCATCCGCGAAGGCTCGGGCGGCAGCGGGCGCTGGCATGGGGGCAGCGGCGGTGTGCGGCGCGTGCGCTTCCTGGAAGCCATGACGGCCAGCATCCTGTCCAACGGACGCCTGAACCCGGCCTTCGGCATGGCGGGCGGCCAGCCGGGGCAGCCGGGCATCAACCGTGTGCTGCGCGCCGATGGCCAGGTCGAGGCGCTGGAGCACATCGGCGCCGTGCAGATGCAGCCCGGCGATGTGTTCGAGGTCTGCACGCCGGGGGGCGGCGGCTACGGAACGGCGGCCTGACACACCGCCTGCAGGGGTCTGTCCGGGTGGTGGATGAGGGCCGCCCGGCCAGGCCTGGTTCATCACCGATGCAATGCCATTGAAGGCAAGACGCTTCTGCATACCGAAGCGCAAGGAGACTGAAAAATGACAAGCCTTGACAATGCCAAGCCCCTGGCTGGCGAACAGTCGCAGGGCAGCTGGCTGGGCCAGCTCGAACCCCGGGAAAAACGCGCACTGACGGCCTCGTTCGGCGGCTACGCGGTCGATTCCTTCGACTACTACACGCTGCCCCTGGTCACGCCCATCCTGCTGTCGCTGTGGGGCATGAGCAAGACCGAGGTCGGCCTGATCGGCACCTCGACCCTGGTGGCCTCGGCCATCGGCGGCTGGATGGCCGGCATCCTGGCGGACCGATACGGGCGTGTGCGCGTGCTGCAGTGGACCATTCTCGTGTTCGCCCTTTTCACCTTCGCCTGCGGCCTGGCGCAGACGCCGGGCCAGTTGCTGCTGGCCCGCACGCTGCAGGGGCTGGGCTTTGGCGGCGAATGGGCCGTGGGCTCGGTGCTGATCGCCGAGACCATACGGCCGGCTTTCCGTGGCAAGGCGGTGGGGCTGGTGCAAAGCAGCTGGGCCATAGGCTGGGGGGCGGCCGTGCTGGTGTCCATGGCGCTGTTCTCGTTTCTGCCGCCCGAGATGTCATGGCGGGCCATGTTCCTGCTGGGTTTGCTGCCGGCCTTGCTGATCCTGTTCATCCGCCGTTCCGTCAAGGACCCCGAGGTCTACCTGAAGACCCGCGCCGCCGTGGGCCGGGGCGAGCGCAGCGGGCACTTCCTGGACATCTTCAAGGGCGGCATGCTCAAGACCACGGTGCTGGCCAGCCTGATGTTCACCGGCATGCAGGGCGGCTACTACGCCATTGCCGTGTGGCTGCCCACCTTCCTGAAGAACGAGCGCCACCTGACGGTGCTGGGCTCGGGCGGCTACCAGTTCATGTTCATCTTTGGCGCCTTTGCAGGCTACCTGTGCGGTGCCTACGCTTCCGACCGGCTGGGCCGGCGCCTGGCCTTCACGCTGTTCGCCATCGGCGCCGGCAGCCTGGCCTATGCCTATACGCTGCTGCCCATCACCGATGCCTGGATGCTGGTGCTGGGCTTTCCGCTGGGCTTTTTCATGTCGGGCATATTCAGCGGCGCCGGAGCCTTCCTGGCCGAGCTGTTCCCCAACGAACTGCGCGGCTCCGGCCAGGGCTTTTGCTACAACTTCGGCCGCGGCATCGGGGCCACCTTCCCCGCGCTGGTGGGCGTGTTCAGCGACCGGCTGGGCCTGTCGCTGGGCACGGCCATCGGCATCTGCGCCACGGCCGGCTACGTGATGGTGGTGATGTTCGCCATGTGCCTGCCGGAGACGCGGGGCCGGGATCTGGCCACGCAGTGAAGCGCTGGCCAGACCGGCCACGGCACGCTCAGTAGCTGCCCATGTAGTCGCGCTTGCCGACCTCGACGCCGTTGTGGCGCAGCAGGGCATAGGCGGTGGTCACATGGAAGAAGAACTGCGGCAGGCCGTAGTGCAGCAGATAGGCGCTGGCGCTCAGCTTCTTCTCCTTGGGCGTGCCGGGGCGCAGCACGATCTCGCGGGACTCGCTTTGCGCGAACTGCTCGGGCGCGAACGAGCCCACATGGTCCAGCGCCTTGGTGATCAGCGCCTGCAGGTCGGCAAAGCTGGTCTGCGTGTCGGGCCACGAAGGCACCTCGGCGCCGGCCAGGCGCGAGGCGATGCCCTTGGCGAAGTCCGCAGCAATCTGCACCTGGCGCACCAGCGGGAACATGTCGGGGAACAGGCGGGCCTGCAGCAGGGCGTCGGGATCGATGTTCTTCTGCGCGGCGTGTTCCTCGGCCTTTTTGAGCACGTCGGACAGTGCCTTCAGCATCTGCTGCAGGACGGGAATGGAGGCGGTGTACAGGGGGCTGGTCATTGCGGGCTCGCTAAGAATTGTGAAGGGCTGGCAATCGCATGCATCTGCATCCATCGCCAGCCGGCACAGGCTAACAGCAACTGCTTTCACTTGCCGCCTGCGCTAGCATGCGCGCCATGCAAATCCCTGAAGCCGCTCCCTCGTTCGCAGGTCTTGGCCAGGCCGGATTCGGTGCCGCCATCTTCGACATGGACGGCCTGCTCATAGACTCCGAGCCCTTCTGGAAGCGTGCCGAACGCGAGTCCTTTGCCGAGGTCGGCATCGACATCACGGCCGAGATGTCCCGCGTGACGGCGCCCATGACCACGGCGCAGGTTGCCGCGCACTGGTACGCCCACCGGCCCTGGCAGGGGCCCAGCCAGCGCGAGCTGGAGAGCCGCGTGGTCGCGCGCGTGGCGGCCCTGGTCAGCGCGCATGGGCAGGCCCTGCCCGGCGTGCGCGAAACACTGAGCGCCTGCCGCGCCCTGGGCTGGCGCGTGGCGCTGGCCTCGAACTCTCCTTTGTCTTTGTGCCACCACACCCTGGATGCGCTGGGCCTGCGGCCGGCGTTCGACACCATCGTCTCGGCCGAGCAGGTGGTGCGCGGCAAGCCCGCGCCCGACATCTACCACTTCGCGGCGCAGCGCCTGGGCGTGCCGGCCGGGCGCTGCCTGGTGTTCGAGGACTCCGTCACGGGAACACATGCGGCGCGGCAGGCCGGCATGACCGTCATCGCCGTGCCGTCCGAGGACCAGTGCTTCGACGGGGCGCAGCCTGCGCCGCACTGGGTGGTGCCCACGCTGGTGGCGCTGCATGGGGCAGCGGGCCGGTAAGGCATCCGCAGCACCCGCATCGCATGGCGCGTGCCGGCCGCAAGGGCGTTGATGAGAACCATTCTCAGTACAATCGCCGCCCGTGCCGTTCTTCTTCGTCCTGTCCGTTTCCCATGCTGGCCTGCCTGCCCGCGTCCAGACCTCCATGCAGGGAGCCTGCCCGTGAGCGCGCGCGTGCCTGGTGCGGACGATGATGCCGCTCCCTCGCTGCTGGCCCGCGTGTATGCGCGCTGGCACCAGCCTCTGCGCCGCCTGCTGGGCCGGCAGATGCGCAACCGCGAGGATGCCGAGGATGCGGTGCAGGAGGTCTTCGTGCGCTATGCGGCCTCGGGCAAGGCCCTGCCGCCCGAGGAGCAGGAACCCTATCTGCGCGTGATCGCCCGCCATGTCTCGCACGATGCCTGGCGCCGCTCGGCGGGCGCGCCGGGGCGCGAATCGGTCTCGCTGGATGAACACATGGAACTGGCGCAGCAACTGCCGGCCGGCGAAGGCTCGGACCCCCTGCAGGCGGCGCACCACCGCGAGCGGCT
>NZ_LFJT01000104.1:0-10587 GCF_001682645.1 Delftia sp. JD2 | reverse complement strand
GCTGCTGCCCGGCCAGGTGCAGCGCGCATTGGGCAGCGTGCAGCAGCCGCTGACGACAACGTCGTTGACGCCGAAGTCAAGGAAGTCAAGAAGGACTGAACCCAGCGCGTGGTCCCTTGACGACCGCTTGCCGCCGCGCTCGGCCCTGCCAAGGGGCTGACGCGGCGTTCCTGTTCTCACTGACTGGCTAGCAAACACCATGTCCAAACGCGATTTTTACGAGGTCCTCGGCGTTGCCAAGAACGCCTCGGACGACGACATCAAGAAGGCTTATCGCAAGCTGGCGATGAAGTACCACCCTGACCGCAACCAGGGGGATGCCGCAAGCGGGGCGGAAGAGAAATTCAAGGAGGCCAAGGAGGCCTACGAGATGCTCTCCGACAGCAACAAGCGCGCGGCCTACGACCAGTACGGCCATGCGGGCGTGGACCCCAACCGCGGCATGGGCGGCGGCGCCGAAGGCTTTGGTGGCTTTGCCGAAGCCTTTGGCGACATCTTTGGCGACATGTTCAACCAGGGTGGCGGCAGACGCGGCGGCGCCGGTGGCGGCCGCCAGGTCTACCGCGGCAACGATCTCAGCTATGCCATGGAGATCACGCTGGAGGAAGCCGCCCACGGCAAGGATGCGCAGATCCGCATCCCCAGCTGGGATGGCTGCGACACCTGCCACGGCAGCGGCGCCAAGCCCGGCACCAGCGCCAAGACCTGCACCACCTGCAACGGCATGGGCAGCGTGCAGATGCGCCAGGGCTTCTTCAGCGTGCAGCAGACCTGCCCGCACTGCCGGGGCACGGGCAAGATCATTCCCGAGCCCTGCACCAGCTGCGGTGGCCAGGGCAAGGTCAAGCGCCAGAAGACACTGGAAGTGAAGATTCCAGCCGGCATCGACGACGGCATGCGCATCCGCTCCTCCGGCAATGGCGAACCCGGCACGAATGGCGGGCCTGCGGGCGATCTCTACATCGAGATTCGCATCAAGGACCACGACATCTTCGAGCGCGACGGCGACGACCTGCACTGCAACGTGCCCGTGAGCTTCATCACGGCGGCGCTCGGCGGCGAGATCGAGGTACCCACCCTGTCGGGCAAGGCGGCCATCGACATCCCCGAAGGCACCCAGGCCGGCAAGCAGTTCCGCCTGCGCGGCAAGGGCATCAAGGGCGTGCGCTCCAGCTATCCCGGCGACCTGTACTGCCACATCGTGGTCGAGACGCCTGTCAAGCTGACCGAGTACCAGCGCAAGCTGCTGCGCGAGCTGGAGGAATCGCTCAAGAAGGGCGGCGCCAAGCATTCGCCCAGCGGCGAGAGCTGGACCGACAGGCTCAAGAGCTTCTTCAGCTGATACAGCACTGAGCCCCCAACAAAAACGCCTCTTCCGAGGCGTTTTTCATTGGTGCATGCTCAACAGGACTCAGGGAACGGGTTTGGCCTTCCAGGCCGCCGCCTGGCGCTCGGTGCGTGCACGCTCGGCCGCGCTCAGCGGCTGGGCCATGCTGTCACGCTTGGCGGCCAGCGAGCTGTCCCTGCCCGCCGCCAGCAGCATCCAGAAATAGGCCTGGGACGGGCTGCGCTCCACGCCCTTGCCCGACGCATAAAGACTGGCGAGATTGGACTGCGCCAGCGCATCGCCCTGCTGGGCGGCACGCTCCAGCCAGCGCGCGGCCTTCTCGTCGCTGGCGGGCACGCCCTGGCCATTGGCATACAGCACACCCAGGTTGGACTGGGCTGCGGCATTGCCCTGCTCGGCCGCCTTCTCCAGCCAGTGGGCGGCCTGCGCCATGTCGCGATCGACCACGCCACCCTCGGCATAGAGCATGCCGGCATTGAATTGCGCATCGGCATGACCCTGGCCTGCCGCCGCCACAAACCAGCGCAGCGCCTGCGCCACGTCCTCGGCCACGCCCCGGCCCGTGGCATACATCACGCCCAGGCTGTACTGACCGGCCGCTTCACCTTGCTCGGCCGAGCGCTGGAACCACTGCACGGCCTGCGCGGAGTCCTTGGCGGCTCCGCGCCCCTCGGCCAGCATCAGGCCCAGGTTGTTCTGGGCCACGGCATCGCCCTGCTCGGCAGCCTTGCGATACCACTGCACGGCCTGGGCATCGTCACGCGCCACGCCACGGCCATTCGCATACATCAACCCCAGGTCGGACTGGGCTGGCGCATAGCCCTGCTGCGCAGACTTCTCATACCACTGGGCCGCCGTCTCGGCACTCAGGGCAACGCCCTGGCCGCGCTTGTACAGCGAGCCCAGCGCGTACTGGGCGCTGGGCTCGCCCTGCTCGGCATGCTGGTGCAGCGCTGCGACCTCGGCCGCGCTAAGGCCGGGCTCGCCCTTGGGGGCATGGCCCACTGCGGCTGCGGCAGTTCCGGCCGCAACGGCCCCTGCCGCCACGCCAGCGGCGGCAGCCTTGGCCGGCGCATTGCGGGTTGGAGAGGGCGCCGACTTGCCCCCGGTCTTGACGGCGGCCTTGCCCGCTGGCCTGGCTGCCGCTTTGGCCGCAGGTCTGACGGCAGGCTTGGCCGGTGCCTTCGCACCGCTCTTGGCCGTGTTCTTCGCTGGCGGCTGCGGCTTGGCAGACGCCGGGACGGCCATGCAGGACAGGGCTGCGGCCAGAAGCAATGACAGGCCTGCAGGCAGGGCTCGCAGGCCCGTCGGGTATCGATCGTTCATATGCTCTTATTTTTGCAGCAATCCATGCAGGCGACTGGCGCAAAGATTGACAAATTCTTTCAGTATGCAACCGGCGTTCCGACAGGAAAGGCCGACCGCAGCCATCGCTAGGGGACATGACCCCCATCTCCATGAAATCGCACGACATCACCAAAGACATCGCGCTTGAAGATGACAGATCGATGACTTGTGCGAGAAAATCCATCCAACTTCTCCTAATGAGAAGCCTGAACCCCACCACATGAAGAATTCAGAGCGCAGTTTTGCACGGCGCATAGACCTTACCTCCCTGCAGCTGTTCGTGGCTGTCTGCGAACTTGGCAGCATCGGCCGCGCGGCCGAGCGTGAGTTCATTGCAGCCTCGGCGGTGAGCAAGCGCCTGTCCGATCTCGAGGCCACGGTGGACACAGCCCTGCTGTACCGACACAGCCGTGGCGTGACCTTGACGCCGGCCGGCGAAAGCCTGCTGCACCATGCCCGCAACGTGCTGTACGGCCTGGAGCGCATGCAGGGCGAGCTGTCCGAGTACGCCGATGGCGTGCGCGGCCATGTGCGCATCCACGCCAACATGTCTGCCATCGTGCAGTTCCTGCCGGAAGACCTGGGCGTGTTCGCGCGCAAGCACGGCCAGGTCAAGATCGACCTGCAGGAGCAGCTCAGCCCCGCCGTACTGGCTGCCGTACAGGAAGGCACGGCCGACATCGGCATCTGCTCCATGGCGTACATGCCGCTGGGCAATGGCCAGGCCACTCCCGTACTGCAGCACCGCCCCTACCGCGAGGATCGCCTGGTCGTCGTGGTGCCCGAGCAGCACGCGCTGGCGCACAGCGACAGCGTGGCCTTTGCCGATGTGCTCGAATGGGACATCGTCAGCCTGCAGGCCGGCTCCTCCATCAGCCTGGCCATGCGTGCGGCCGCCGCACAGGCGGGGCATGCGCTGCACCAGCGCATCCAGGTCACCAGCCTGGATGCCATGTGCCGCATGATCGACAACGGCCTGGGCGTGGGACTGATCCCCGACCGCGCCTTCGAGCTCATGCACGGCGTGGGCCATCTGCGCGCACTGGAGCTCAGCGACGACTGGGCTCGGCGCGAGCTGAGCATCGTGGCGCGTGACTTCGACGCGCTACCCGTCACGGCCCGCCTGCTGGTCGAGCACCTGAGCCCGCCGGCCAGCGCATCCTGAAGGCCACTTGGCCGCTGGATGCCCCCAAAAATTTCCCCACGACACCAACCATTCGAGAACGCCATGGGACGCACCCTCTACGACAAGATCTTCGACGAGCACGTCATCCACACCGAGGATGACGGCACCGCCGTCCTCTACATCGACCGCCACCTGGTGCACGAAGTCACCAGCCCCCAGGCCTTCGAAGGCCTGCGCATGGCCGGCCGCAAGCTGTGGCGCATCAGCTCCGTGGTCGCCACGGCCGACCACAACACCCCCACCGACGGCTGGGAGCGCGGCTATGACGGCATTGCCGACCCCATCAGCAAGGAACAGATCACCACGCTGAACACCAACATCGGCGAGTTCGGCTCTGCGGCCTTCTTCCCCTTCATGGACAAGGGTCAGGGCATCGTCCACGTCATGGGCCCCGAGCAGGGCGCCACCCTGCCCGGCATGACCGTGGTCTGCGGCGACAGCCACACGTCCACGCACGGCGCCTTCGGCGCACTGGCCCACGGCATCGGCACGTCCGAGGTCGAACACGTGATGGCCACCCAGACCCTGCTGGCCAAGAAGGCCAAGAACATGCTGATCAACGTCAGCGGCAAGGCGGCCCCCGGCATCACGGCCAAGGACATCGTGCTGGCCATCATCGGCAAGATCGGCACGGCCGGCGGCACGGGCTACACCATCGAGTTCGCCGGCGAAGCCATCCGTGACCTGAGCATGGAAGGCCGCATGACGGTCTGCAACATGGCCATCGAAGGCGGCGCACGCGCAGGCCTGGTGGCGGTGGACGACAAGACCATCCAGTACGTCAAGGGCCGCCCGCTGGCCCCAACTGGCGCCGAATGGGATGCCGCCGTCTCCTACTGGAAGACGCTGCACTCCGATGCCGATGCGAAGTTCGACCGCGTGGTCGAGCTGCAGGCCAGCGAGATCGTGCCGCAGGTCACCTGGGGCACCTCGCCCGAGATGGTGCTGGGCGTGGATGCCCGCGTGCCGGACCCCGACAAGGAAAAGGATGCCAGCAAGCGCGGCGCCATCGAACGCGCGCTGACCTACATGGCGCTGGAGCCCGGCAAGGCGATCGACGACATCTTCGTGGACAAGGTCTTCATCGGCTCGTGCACCAACAGCCGCATCGAAGACATGCGCGAGGCCGCCGCCGTGGTCAAGAAGCTGGGCCAGAAGGTGGCGCGCAACATCAAGCTGGCCATGGTCGTGCCCGGCTCCGGACTGGTCAAGGAACAGGCCGAGCGCGAAGGCCTGGACCAGATCTTCAAGGCGGCAGGCTTTGAATGGCGCGAGCCCGGCTGCTCCATGTGCCTGGCCATGAATGCCGACCGCCTGGAGCCCGGCGAGCGCTGCGCCTCCACCAGCAACCGCAACTTCGAAGGCCGCCAGGGCGCGGGCGGACGCACCCACCTGGTGAGCCCGGCCATGGCTGCAGCCGCCGCCATCCACGGCCACTTCGTGGACATCCGCAGGTTCTCCTGATCCGATCCCGCAACTGCCCCGCCTGCACACCATGAAGCCCTCCTTCTCGATCCTCCTGATCGGCCTGGCCTTCACCCTGGCCGCCTGCAATACCGTCAAGGGCATTGGCCAGGACGTGCAAAGCGCGGGCAGCGCCATCGAACGCGCCGCCCGCTGAACCCTGAATCCGATACAGCCATGCAACAATTCACCGTGCACAAGGGCCTTGTCGCCCCCATGGACCGCGAAAACGTCGATACCGACGCCATCATTCCCAAGCAGTTCCTCAAGTCGATCAAGAAGACCGGCTTCGGCGTGAACCTGTTCGACGAATGGCGCTACCTGGACCATGGCGAGCCCGGCCAGGACCCGGCCTCGCGCAAGCCCAACCCCGACTTCGTGCTCAATCAGCCGCGCTATGCGGGCGCCTCCATCCTGGTCGCACGCAAGAACTTCGGCTGCGGCTCCAGCCGCGAGCACGCGCCCTGGGCCCTGGACCAGTACGGCTTTCGCGCCATCCTGGCGCCCAGCTTTGCCGACATCTTCTTCAACAACTGCTTCAAGAACGGCCTGCTGCCCATCGTGCTGCCCGAGGCCACGATCGACATGCTGTTCAACGAGATCGCGGCCTTCCCTGGCTACGAGCTGACCATTGATCTGGATCGCCAGGTGATCGTGCGCCCGCAGGGCGAGGAGATCTCTTTCGATGTCATCGCCTTTCGCAAGTTCTGCCTGCTCAACGGCTTTGACGATATCGGCCTGACGCTGCGCCACGCCGACAAGATCCGCGCCTACGAGGCCGAGCGCCTGGCCACCAAGCCCTGGCTGGCACACACGCTGGTGCAGCGCTGATCGACCTCCACTTGCGCGCATCAATGGGCCGCAGGCGTTGCTGAACCAGTCGCCGGCGGCCTTCCACCATCCGAACAGTCTCTCAAAAGGAACACCATGAAAATCGCAGTCTTGCCCGGTGATGGCATCGGCCCCGAAATCGTTGCGGAAGCCGTGAAGGTGCTGGGCGCCTTGGGCCTGGACTTCGACATGCAGACGGCCCCCGTGGGCGGCGCTGCCTACGAAGCTGCCGGCCACCCGTTGCCCGAATCCACGCTGAAGCTGGCCATGGAGTCCGACGCCGTGCTGTTCGGCGCCGTGGGCGACTGGAAGTACGACACGCTGGACCGCCCGCTGCGCCCCGAGCAGGCCATCCTGGGCCTGCGCAAGCACATGGGCCTGTTCGCCAACTTCCGCCCGGCCATCTGCTATGCGGAACTGACCCACGCCTCCAGCCTCAAGCCCGAGCTGGTCGCGGGCCTGGACATCCTCATCATCCGCGAGCTGACCGGCGACATCTACTTCGGCCAGCCGCGCGGCCGCCGCGTGGCCACCGACGGCCACTTCCCCGGTGCCGAGGAAGCCTTCGACACCATGCGCTACTCCAAGCCCGAGATCGAGCGCATCGCCCATGTCGCCTTCCAGGCCGCGCAAAAGCGCAGCAAGCGCGTGACCAGCGTGGACAAGGCCAACGTGCTGGAAACCTTCCAGTTCTGGAAGGACGTGGTCACCGAAGTGGGCCAGCAGTACCCCGATGTGCAACTGGACCACATGTACGTGGACAACGCCGCCATGCAGCTGGTCAAGGAACCCAAGCGCTTTGACGTGGTGGTCACGGGCAACATGTTCGGCGACATCCTGTCCGACGAAGCCTCCATGCTGACCGGCTCCATCGGCATGCTGCCCTCGGCATCGCTCAACTCCAGGGGCCAGGGCCTGTACGAGCCCAGCCACGGCTCGGCCCCCGACATCGCCGGCAAGGGCATTGCCAATCCGCTGGCCACCATCCTGTCGGCCGCGATGATGCTGCGCTTCTCGCTGAACCAGGAAGCCGCCGCCCAGCGCATCGAAGCCGCCGTGCAAAAGGTGCTGGCCCAGGGCCTGCGCACGGCTGACATCTACAGCGAAGGCACGACCAAGGTCTCCACCCGCGAGATGGGCGATGCCGTGGTGGCCGCACTGGCCTGAAGTCCATGACGGCCGCCAGCCTCCCGGCTTGCGGCTGTCCCTGTGGCGGGCAGGCACTGCCCTGCTTCGCCGCAACATGGCAAAACGTCAAAATAGACGTCCACTTTTCGCCGATTCGACGAAGATATTCATCAAAACAGACATTCTCTTTCCTGGCGTATTCGATAGAATGACGTCTCTTATGTTTGCCGCCCGCCCGTTCCTCCTGCTGAACATTGCACCCGCCGCCCTGGCTGGTGTGGCTGCGCGCGCAATCACATCCACAACCATTACGACAATCAAAGGCTGACCCAGCCCGGTTCGTCGTGCGCCCTCACCTGGCCTAGACGAGCCGGGCGACAACAGTCTTGATCAAGCACTGTTTTCACACTGAAAGGGCGTTTCAAAAATGAGCAAGCAATTGGTAGGCCTCGTCGGCTGGCGCGGCATGGTCGGCTCCGTACTGATGGACCGCATGCAGGCAGAGGGCGACTTCGACCTGATCGAGCCCGTGTTCTTCTCCACCTCCAACGCCGGCGGCAAGGCCCCGGCCATGGCGAAGACCCACACCGAGCTGCGCAATGCCAACGACATTGCCGAGCTGTCCAAGTGCGACATCATCATCACCTGCCAGGGCGGCGACTACACCAAGGAAGTCTTCCCCCAGCTGCGCGCCTCGGGCTGGAACGGCCACTGGATCGATGCCGCCTCGTCGCTGCGCATGGAAGGCGATGCCGTCATCGTGCTCGACCCCGTCAATGAAGGGCTGATCCAGTCCAAGCTCGCCGCGGGCGGCAAGAACTGGATTGGCGGCAACTGCACCAACTCCATCTTGCTGATGGGCCTGGGCGGCCTGTTCAAGGCCGGTCTCGTGGAATGGGTCAGCTCCATGACCTACCAGGCAGCCTCCGGTGGCGGCGCCAACCACATGCGCGAACTGCTCAAGGGCATGGGCGTGGTGCACGCTGCCGTGGCCGACGAACTGGCCACGCCCGCATCCGCCATCCTGGACATCGACCGCAAGGTGGCCCAGACCATCCGCACCGACGTGCCCACCGAATTCTTCGGCGCACCGCTGGCCGGTGGCCTGATCCCCTGGATCGATGCGCAGCTGGACAACGGCCAGTCCAAGGAAGAGTGGAAGGGCCAGGCCGAGGTCAACAAAATCCTGGGCACCGAGCAGACCATCCCTGTCGATGGCCTGTGCGTGCGCATCGGCGCCATGCGCTGCCACAGCCTGGCGCTGACCCTCAAGCTCAAGAAGGACCTGCCCCTGGAAGAGCTGGAAGCCATCATCAAGTCCGGCAATCCCTGGGTGAAGTGGGTTCCCAACGACCGCGCCATCACCGTCAAGGAACTGACCCCTGCCGCCATCACCGGCGGCCTGGAAGTCGGCGTGGGCCGCGTGCGCAAGCTGAACATGGGCCCCGAGTACCTGTCGGCCTTCGTGATCGGTGACCAGTTGCTGTGGGGCGCCGCCGAGCCGCTGCGCCGCATGCTGCGCATCCTGCTCGCCGCCTGAGCATCGCCGGCTTGAGCCAACACAAAAAGCGCCATGTCCCGGGCCGGGACATGGCGCTTTTTTCGGCTTTAAGCCCTGGGCAATTGGGCACAATGCCCAGGTCTCTTGTCCATTGGCTGTAGGTGGTTGCCTACAATCACCAAAGATACATTGTGTTTCTTCTCGTTGCCGTTCGACAACAACTATTGGCGTTCGCCGGCAACCAGACGCTTGCGATCCTATAGCGTGGCCGACAATGCGACCCAAGCACCCTGGTAGATGGCGTGCCATCTATCCCCGGGTAAATTTCAATTACATGTGCAAGCGCGGGCATTCCCACAATAACAATAGTGCCTGCCCAATTGCATCCACACAGGTTTGACGCTTTATGCATCGTTGGAAACTCTCTGTGCTGGCCACTGCGGCCGTCGTCTCGGTCGCACTGCCCGCCTCCGAGGCCTGGGCACTGGCTCTGGGCCGGGTGAACGTGCAATCGGCCCTGGGCGAGCCCCTGCGTGCCGAAGTCGAAATCCCCCAGATCACCGCCGCTGAAGCCGAAGGCCTGCGCGTGGGCGTGGCCTCTCCCGGCGTCTTCCGCACCCAGGGCATGGAGTACAACGCCACCGCCAGCCAGGTGCGCGTCAGCGTGCAGCGCCGCGCGGATGGCTCGGCCGTGCTGCGCCTCACAAGCACACAGCCCGTCAACGAACCCTTTGTCGATCTGGTGATCGACGCCAGCTGGGCTTCGGGCAACCTGCAGCGCAACTACACCCTGCTGCTGGACCCGCCCACCCTGCAAAAGCTCCCGCCTGCCGTGACGGCTGCAGCCCAGGCGTCGGCACCCGAGCCTGCCGCAGCGCCGCGCCGCGCAGCTCCCGCTCCATCGCAAGCCGCTGCAGGCAACACCGAGGAAAGCCGCCCCGCGCCAGCAACCGCGCGCCGTGCCGCCCCGGCAGCCCGCGAGCGCGCCGCAGCGGCTCCCGCGTCGTCCGAGGCCTCCGAAGTCCGCATCAAGACCGGGGACACGGCAGGCCGCATCGCCGCCGCCCACCTGCCAGCCGGCGTTTCGCTGGACCAGATGCTGGTGGCCATGCTGCGCACCAATCCCAAGGTCTTCATCAACGGCAATGTGAACCGCATGCGCTCCGGCGCCGTGCTCACCGTGCCGGATGAAGCCACGGCCCAGGCCACCTCGCCGCGCGAAGCGCGCCAGATCGTTGCCGCCCAGTCCCGCGATTTCAACCAGTTCCGCCGCCAGCTGGCCAGCGCCGCGCCGGCCGCGCCCGTGACATCGGCCAACCGTGAAGCATCGGGCAGCGTCCAGGCCCAGGTCGAAGACCGCAAGCCGTCCACCGCAGCACCCGACAAGCTCACCCTGTCCAAGGGCGCCGTCAAGGGCGTGGAGGCCGACGAGCGCCTGGCCAAGCAAAAGCAGTCGGACGACCAGGCATCGCGCACGGCCGAGTTGCAGCGCAACATGTCCGAGCTGAGCCAGATCGCCGCCGCCACCAAGCCCGCCGAAGGTGCTGCTGCAGCACCTGCCTCGGCAGCCAGCGGCACGGCAAACGGCGTCGCTGTGCCGGGCGCGCCGACCGTGCCTGCAGCGCCTGAAGCTGCAGCACCCCAGACAACTCCCGCGGCCCCGGCAGCGCCTGCCGATGCAGCTGCTGCGGCCGCTGCGCCCACCGCTGCTCCAGACGCCGCAGCCAATGCAGCCGGCTCGGCAGGGCCCGCAGCAGAAGCCGCGCCCGCCACGCCTGCTGC
>NZ_LFJT01000103.1:0-10787 GCF_001682645.1 Delftia sp. JD2 | reverse complement strand
CCAGGCGCTGCGCGCGCCGGCCATCCGCAGCTGGCTGGAGGCGGCCAGCAACCAGCCGTTCGAGGGTTCGGCCGCAGAGTTCGCGCAGCAGGTGATGCGCGAGGCCGGGCGCTGACCGCCCTGCATCGCTCCCCCCGCACCACGCTCCCGCACCACGCCCGCCGGGCTCAGCGCGCGTACCTCTTGGCCCCGGCCACGCAGACCACGGCGGCCATGGTGACCAGCACCATGCCCCAGCTCACCTGCTCGTGCAGCAGCAGGGCCGCCAGGCCCAGGCCCATGAAGGGCTGCAGCAGCTGGATCTGGCCCACGGCCGCAATGCCGCCCTGGGCCAGGCCCCGGTACCAGAACACGAAGCCGATGAGCATGCTGAACAGCGAGACATAGGCCAGGCCCAGCCATGCGGGCCGGCCCACATCGGCCAGCGATGCCGGCATGCTGATCAGGGCGGCCGGCAGCATGACGGGCAGGGCCAGCACCAGCGACCAGCTGATGACCTGCCAGCCGCCCAGCGTGCGCGACAGGCGCGCGCCCTCGGCATAGCCCAGGCCGCAGACGATGATGGCGGCCAGCATCAGCAGATCGCCGCGCAGCGAGCCCCCGGCCCCGCCCACGGCCGCATAGCCGGCCACGAAGGCCGCGCCCGCCAGCGAGAACAGCCAGAAGGCCGGGCGCGGCCGCTCGCCGCCGCGCAGCACGGCGAACACGGCCGTGGACAGGGGCAGCAGGCCCACGAAGACGATGGAATGCGCCGAGGTGACGTACTGCAGCGCCAGCGCGGTCAGCAGCGGAAAGCCCACCACGCCGCCCAGCGCGCTCAGCGCCAGCGAAGGCATGTCGGCACGCGCGGGCCGGGGCTGGCGCAGCGCCAGCAGCATGGCCAGAGCCAGCAATGCCGCAATGCTGGCGCGCGCACAGGTCAGGAAGGTGGGGTCCAGGTCGGCGACCGCCACGCGGGTGGCCGGCAGCGATCCCGCAAAGATCGCCACGCCGATGAATCCGTTGATCCACCCGCTGCTTGTCTTGTCCATCAAAAAGCTCCTTGGTTTGCAGCAGGCAGTGGGCCATTGCACGGCCGGATCTTCCATAGACAGTCCAATACAATTCAAAAGAACTGTTATGCACACAAATCCACTACAGAAGAGAGAGCAGCCATGCGCAGCGGCACACGCATCCAGGCGGTGATGGAAGAGATCCAGTCGCGCATCGCCGCGCGCACCTACCTGCCCGGCACACGCCTGCCCTCGGTGCGCGCGCAGGCGCAGGCCATGCAGGTGTCGGTGTCCACGGTGGTGGAGGCCTATGAGCGGCTGGCGGCCGAGGGGGTGATCGCCTCGCGCCCGGGCTCGGGCTTTTATGTGGCGGGGCCGGTGGCGCCGCTGGCGCTGGGCGGTATCGGGCCGCGCGTGGACAGGGAGGTCGACCCCCTGTGGCTGGCCCGCCAGTCGCTGCAGGCAGATGCCCACGCGCTCAAGCCGGGCTGCGGCTGGCTGCCGCCTTCATGGCTGTACGAGGAAGGCGTGCGCCGCGCGCTGCGCTCTCTGGCGCGCTCGGGCACGCTGGAGCTGACGGAGTACGCAACGCCGCTGGGCCACCCGGCACTGCGCCGCCTGCTGGCGCGGCGCATGGCCGCCATGGGGCTGGAGACCTCGCCCGAGCAGATCCTGCTGACGGAGTCGGGCACTCACTCCATCGACCTGGTCTGCCGTTTCCTGCTGGAGCCCGGCGATACGGTGCTGATCGACGACCCCTGCTATTTCAATTTCCATGCGCTGCTCAAGGCGCACCGCGTGCAGGCCGTGAGCGTGCCCTACACACCGCAGGGGCCCGACGTGGCCCGGTTCGCCGACGCGCTGCAGGCACATTCGCCACGCCTGTACATCACCAATTCGGCCATCCACAACCCGACAGGCGCCACGCTGTCGCCACTGGTGGCGCACCGCATCCTGAAGTTGGCCGACAGCTCGGACCTGGTGATCGTGGAGGACGACATCTTCTGCGACCTGGAGACCCATGCGGCGCCCCGGCTGGCGGCCTTCGACGGCCTGTCGCGCGTGATCCAGATCGGCAGCTTCTCCAAGACGGTGTCGGCCTCGCTGCGCTGCGGCTTCATCGCGGCGCGGCCCGACTGGACGCAGGACCTGGCGGACCTGAAGATCGCCACCAACTTCGGCGGCGGGCGCATGGCCGCCGACATCGTGCTGCGCACGCTGACCGACAGCGGCTACCGCAGGCACATGGAGTCCGTGCGGCTGCGGCTGGCGCAGGAAATGGAACGCACGGCCGCGCGGCTGCAGGCCCTGGGCATGAAGCCCTGGCTGGTGCCGCAGGCCGGCATGTTCCTGTGGTGCCAGTTGCCCGGGGGCATGGATGCCACGGCGCTTGCGCGCACCTGCCTGGAAGACGGCGTGGTGCTGGCGCCCGGCAATGCCTTCAGCCAGTCGCAGAGCGCGGGCGACTTCCTGCGCTTCAATGTGGCGCAGTGCTCGGATGCGCGGATCTTCGAGGTGCTGGCGCGGGCGCTGAAGGGCTAGGCCGTTTCAGCCTGCAGCAGGCCGCGCACCCGTGCCTGCACGTGTTCCAGGGACGGCGGCAGGTCGAACAGCACGCGGTAGACGATGGGTGCGGCCAGCGCGTCGATCAGGGTGTCCGCAGCTGGCATCGCCTCGCCACGCCGCGCTGCGCGCTCGCCGATCTGCGCCAGTTGCCCGCGCAGGATTTCCACGCAGGCGCAGGGCGTGTGCTCGTTGCCCGCTGCGGCGGCCATGTCGCGCAGCATGGTTCGGCCCAGGGGCGAGGCCGATTCCTCCAGGAACTGCTCGGCCCAGGCCAGCAGGTCGCCCTCCAGCGTGCCCGTGTCCAGCGGCGGCGCCGTGGGCCGGATGATTTCCACGGCCACATCGGCCAGCAGCTGCTGTATGTCGCCCCAGCGCCGGTAGAGGGTGGACGGCGTCACGCCCGCCTGGGCGGCAATGAGCGGAAAGCTCAGTTCCTCGCGCGGCATGGTTTCCAGCAGGCCCTTGACGGTCTGGTAGACCGTGGCCTGGATGCGCGCGCTGCGTCCGCCGGGACGGGCGGGACCGCCTGTTTTGGAAAGGGATGGGACTTGCGTGCTCATGGTTATTAAAGCTAAAAATTTGCATTAGCAGCGCACAAGCGCAGAATTCGCTAACGCAAAAACTTTGCATTAATTGTGCAGCAGGGCTCTTAACCATGTCGGTACTGCAACCATCCAACTCCACTCCCGCTGCCCGGCCCGGCCGCAGCCTGGCCGTCCTGGCCTTCGGCCTGGGCAGCTTCTTCGCGGCCTCCAGCGCGCCCACGCCGCTGTACCGGCTCTACCAGCATGACTGGGGCTTTTCCTCGGGCATGCTGACCCTGGTCTTCGCGGTCTATGCGCTGAGCCTGCTGCTGGCCCTGCTCACCACGGGCGCGCTGTCGGACCACCTGGGCCGCAAGCCCGTGATCCTGGCGGCGCTGGTGCTGGAGATCGTCTCGCTGGCGGTGTTCGCCCGCGCGGGCGACGTGCAGGCCCTGGTGCTGGCGCGCGTGCTGCAGGGCTTTGCCACCGGCATGGCCAGTGCGGCCATGGGCGCGGCGCTGCTGGACCTGCACCGCGAGCGCGGCACGCTGGTGAGCACCATGGCGCCCATGGTCGGCATGGCGGCGGGCATTGTCGTGGCGGGCGAGTTCGCGCAGCTGTGGCGCCAGCAACTGGGCCTGGTGTTCTGGCTCATGGCGCTGATCTTCGTGGCCGTGGCCGCCGCCATGGCCGTGCTGCCCGAGACGGGCGCGCGCCGCCCCGGCGCGCTGGCCGCCATGCGCCCGCGCGTGCGGATTCCGGGCCAGGCCCGGGCCGACTTCATGCGCGTGCTGCCCATGAGCATCACGGTGTGGGCGCTGGGGGGCTTTTACCTGTCGCTGGGCCCGTCGATGATCCGCTCGGTCACGGGCTCGGAGATCGCCGCCAGCTTTGCCGTGTGCATCAACACGCTGAGCGCCGCCGCCGCCATCTGGACGCTGCGCAGCCGCGCGCCGCGCGCCATGCTGCAGTTCGGCGGCAGCGGCCTGCTGGCCGGGGTGGCCCTGCTGCTGGTCGGCGCCCATCTGCAAAGCCTGCCCCTGGTGCTGGGCGCCTCGGTGGTGGCGGGCGCGGGCTTCGGCGTGGGCTTCCAGGGCGCGCTGCGCAGCGTGATCCCGCTGGCCGAGCCGCACGAGCGCGGCGCCCTGATCTCGGCCATCTACATCGCCAGCTACCTGGCGTTCAGCGTGCCTGCCATCGCGGTGGGCATGGCCGCCGCGCGCTTCGGCCTGTTGCCGGTCACCTATGCCTACGGCCTGATGCTGATGCTGTTCGCGAGCCTGGCGCTGGCGGGGACGCGCCAGCCCAGGCCGGTGGTGGTGTCCTGAGGCATTGACTGAAAAATAAAATCATAGCAATCCAGCCTTATTCCACCTGGTGATCAACGGGAAGTAACGGAGAAAATCTCAGCGGCGGCGCAAAAAAAGTTCAGCCGAACTTGCAGGATGGGCAGGGCTTGTTCGGCATACGGGGAGTCACACCACTTTTCCCAGCCCCATGCCCCGCACCCACCCCCACCAGCCCCAGGACGGCCTTGCAGCCGCACGGGGCTGGCCTGCGTCCATGGGGATGGCTGGGGTGACAGCGGTGCTGGGGGTGGCGATGCTGGTTGCCACGGCAACGGACTGCGCCCATGCGGCGCCGTCCGCCCAGGCCGCCCAAGCCGGCCAGCGCAGCTTTTCGATTGCGGCCGGCCCTCTCACGCATGTGATCGCGCAGTACGCCAACCAGGCTGGCGTTGCGCTGTCGTTTGATGCCGCGCAGCTGGGCCGGCTGCAGTCCCCGGGGCTGCAGGGCAGCTATGGCGTGGAAGACGGTTTTGCCAGGCTGCTGCAGGGCACGGCGCTGCAGGCCGTGCGCGAGTCCAGCGGCGTCTACACGCTGCGGCCGCTGCCAGCGGCGGCCTCGGGCATCGGCGGGCAGACGCTGGGCACGGTCACGGTCCGGGCCACGGCGCCGGCCAGTGCCACGACCGAGGCATCGGACAGCTACACGGCCAGCCTGGTCACGGGCTACAAGGGGCTTCAGTCGGTGCGCGACATCCCGCAGCCCGTGACCGTGCTCACGCGCCAGTGGCTGGACGAGCAGGCCCTGCCCGACCTGCATGCCGTGCTGCAGCACACGCCGGGCGTGACGGTGGAGTACATCGATAGCGAGCGCATCGCCTATTACTCGCGCGGCTACCAGATCGATTCGCTGCAGGTGGACGGGCTCAATGTGAACCAGGTGGCCTCGGCCTCCACCTTCATCCAGCCCGATACGGCCATGCTGGACCGCGTGGAGGTGCTGCGCGGCGCCACGGGCCTGCTGCGTGGCGCGGGCTCGCCCTCGGCCATGGTGAACATGGTGCGCAAGCGGCCCACGGCGCAATGGCAGGGCTCGGCCGCGCTGACGCTGGGTTCCTGGGACCGCCAGCGCATGGAGGCCGACCTGTCCGGCCCTCTGAACGCAGCCGGCACGCTGCGCGGCCGGCTGGTGGCGCTGGCGGACGACAAGGCATCGTTCCAGACCGCGCGCAAGGAAAAGCGCCTGGGCCTGTACGGCGTGTTGGAGGCGGACCTGGGGCCGCGCACCACGCTCACGGCCGGCCTGCAGCACACGGACCTGCAGGCCACGGGCTCCTGGGGCGGCCTGCCTGCCGCTGCCGACGGCAGCCAGCTCGGCCTGCCGCGCAGCACCTACCTGGGCACGCCCTGGAATACCTGGGACCGCCACAACCAGCAGGCCTTTGCCGAGCTGGAGCACCGGCTGGACAGCGGCTGGCAACTTAAGGCCCAGGCGGCGCACACGCGGTTTCGGTCGGACGGGTTCAAGCAGACCTCGTTTTCCAGGGCCAGCGACAGCAATCCCTATCTGTTCGACGTAAGCACCTCCATCTATGGCGGCGACGGCAGCACGCAGAACGCGCTGAGCCTGCTGGCCAGCGGCCCCTTCGAGGCCCTGGGCCGCAGGCACGAGCTGTCGCTGGGCGCCGACCTGCAGCGCATCCGCAGCACGGGGGCCACGGGCTACTGGGGCGTGAGCCCGCTGCGCAATGTGGACATCCGCGGCTGGAATCCGTACACCAGCTATCCCGAGCCGTTCTACAGCGAGGGCAACGGCAACGCCTATTCATCGCCCGTGTCCCACATCCACCAGTACGGCGGATTCGCGCGGGCCCGGCTGTCGCTGACCGACTCGCTCACCGCCATTGCCGGCGCGCGCCTGAGCTGGTGGAGCTATCTCGAACCCGGCAATGCCCAAAGCGGCTACAGCGTGCGCCGCGAGCTGACGCCCTATGCGGGCCTGGTGCATGCGCTGTCGGACACGCTCGACGCCTATGCCAGCTACAGCGAGATCTTCAGCCCCCAGGACAAGAAGGCCGCCGACGGCAGCATCCTGGCGCCCGCCCGGGGCGAGGACCTGGAGGCCGGGCTCAAGGGCAGTTTCATGGACGGCCGGCTGCAGGCCAGCGTGTCGGTGTTCCGCATCCAGCGCGTGGGCAGCGCCATGCAGGACACGGCATCGGCCATGCCCTGCCTGCCGTACTACCCGACCAGCCACTGCTTCATGGCCGGCGGCAAGAGCCGCAGCCAGGGCTGGGAGCTGGAGCTGTCCGGCGAGCCAGCGCCAGGCTGGCAGGTGCTGGCCGGCTACACCTACACCCAGGCCAGGTACCTGCGCGACACCTCCGAGGCCAACGTGGGCCAGCCGCTGCGGCCCGTGGACCCGCGCCATGCGCTGCGCCTGTTTGCCAGCCACCGCTTCAAGGGGCCCTTGCAGGGATGGACCGCAGGCGCCGGCGTGCGGCTGCAAAGCGATGCCTACGCCAGCGTGGGCGATGTCACCACCCGCCAGGGTGGTTATGCGCTTTTTGACGCGCTGCTGGCCTACCGCCTGGACGACACCTACTCGCTACAGCTGAACGTGAGCAACCTGCTGGACAAGCGCTACTACGCCAAGTTCTCGCCCAACAGCACCTACTTCAACAACTACTACGGCGATCCGCGCAACGTCACGGTGTCGCTGCGCGCGCGCTTCTAGGGCCACGGCCGGCCTGCCCTCCTTTCCCGGTTTTTTTCCGGTCTTTCTTCACGGTTTTTCCTCCCGCTTTTTCCAACCTTTGCACATGACTGCCATGACGCACCCCAGCACTACTGCGGACTTCCGCTTCGCTCCCCATCCCCTCACGCGCCTGATCCGCCAATGCCTGGGCGCCGGCCTGGCCCTGGCCGCCGTGGGCGTGGCGGCCCAGACGGCCGAGGGCCCGGCCCTCAAGGAGGTGACGGTGAGCGACCAGGCCGAGGCCATCGGCGGACTGCAAAAGACCTATGCCGGCGGCCAGATCGCGCGCGGCGGCGACCTGGGCATCCTGGGCAAGACCGACCAGATGAACGTGCCCTTCAGCACGACCAACTACACCTCGGAGCTGATCGAGAACCAGCAGGCGCTGACCATCGCCGACGTGGTGATGAACGACGCCTCGGTGCGCACGCTGCAGGCGCGCGGCGGCTATGGCGATGACTTCCAGGTGCGGGGCTTTTCCCTGTCCATGCGCGATGTGTCGGTGAACGGCCTGTACGGCCTGTCGCCCTCCACGCGCCTGCCGCTGGAGGTGATCGAGCGCGTGGAAGTGCTCAAGGGCCCCGGCTCGCTGACCAATGGCGTGGGCCCCAGCGGCAGCATCGGCGGCAGCATCAACGTGGTGACCAAGCGCGCGGGCGACGTGCCGCTGAACCGCCTGACCGCCACCTACATGGGCAAGGCCCAGTTCGGCACCCACCTGGACGTGGGCCGCCGCTTTGGCGAAGACAACCAGTGGGGCGTGCGCGTGAACGGCGTGTGGCGCAATGGCGAAGGCAACATCGACGGCGGCCGCCAGCGCCTGGGCCTGGCCTCGGTGGGCCTGGACTACGAAGGCCAGGGCCTGCGCTGGTCGCTGGACGCGCTGACCACCAGCGGCAAGACCACGGAGTTCCGCCCGCAAAGCGCCTTCCTGGCCGGCATCACCCAGGTGCCCGCCGTGCCCGACAGCCGCACCAACTTCAATCCGGGCACGGAGCTGCTGGACAAGGCCAAGACCGTGATCTCGCGCGTGGAATACGACATCAACGCCAACACCTCCGTCTACGGCGGCGTGGGCTACAGCGATGTGTCCAGTGACCAGAGCTTCCCCACGGCCGTGCAGCGCATCGACTCGCTGGGCAACTTCACGGTGCGCAACGGCTTCTACGACGAGTTCAACAAGACCACCTCGGCCGACGTGGGCCTGCGCACGCGCTTCAAGACCGGCGCCATCGGCCACACCGTGGTGGCCGCGGCCAACTACATGGACCGCGAGAGCGGCTACTTCTACCAGCTGACCACCAAAGCCGTCCCCTCCAACATCTACAACCCCTCGCCCCTGCCGGCCATCGACTTCGTGCGCGGCGCGCCCACCAAGAACGCCGAGCTGACGCAGCACAGCCTGGCGCTGGCCGACACCATGGCGCTGTTCAGCGACCGCGTGCTGGTGACCGTGGGCCTGCGCGACCAGACCATCGACCAGAAGAACGCCAGCGGCACCACGCTGTACAAGGCCAGCGCCGTGACGCCGCTGGCCGGCGTGGTGTTCAAGCCGCAGAACAATGTCTCGGTCTACGCCAACTACACGGCGGGCCTGTCGGCAGGCGGCACGGCCGGGCCCAACACGGCCAATGCCGGCCAGGTGTTCGCGCCGCAGAAGTCCAAGCAGTACGAAGTGGGCGTGAAGGTGGACTGGGGCCGCATGACCACGCAGGCCGCGCTCTACCAGATCCAGCGCCCGGGCTCCATGACAGACCCGGTGACCAATGTCTACAGCTTCGGCGGCGAGACGCGCAACCGCGGCCTGGAGCTGACCGCCTACGGCGAGATCCAGAAAGGCCTGCGCCTGCTGGCCAGCGCGGCCTTCAACAACGCCAAGCTCTCGCGCACGGCAGGCGGCGTGAACCAGGGCAACGATGCCAACGGCGTGCCCGAGCGCACCTTCAACCTGGGCCTGGACTGGGATACGCCCTGGGTGGAGGGCCTGAGCCTGAACGGCCGCGTGATCCACACCTCGTCCATGTACTACGACGCGGCCAACATCCTGCGCATGCCCGGCTGGACACGCCTGGACCTGGGCGCACGCCTGCGCACCCACGTGGCCGGCAAGCCGGTGGTGCTGCGCGCCAGCCTGGAGAACGTCAGCAACAAGAGCTACTGGGTGACTGCAGCCGGCTACACCACCACGGGCGCGCCGCGCACGCTGATGCTGTCGGCACAAGTGGACTTCTAAGCCCCCGGCCACCGGCAACCGCCCCGCCCCCGGCATGGCGCCCGGGGCGCGGTGATGGCGGGGGCCGCAGGCCCCCTTCTGTCAGAGAAAAAAACACCCCATGCAAAGCCACACGATCAAGACCTGGGCCTGGTTGCACAAATGGAGCAGCCTGGTCTGCACCGTCTTCATGCTGCTGCTGTGCCTGACTGGCCTTCCGCTGATCTTCCACCACGAAATCGGCCACCTGCTGGGCACCGAGGTAGAGGCCCCGCCCATGCCCCAGGGCACGCCCCATGCCAGCCTGGACAAGGTGCTGGAGGTGGCCCACGCCCAGCACCCGGACCGCGTGGTGCAGTTCGTCTCCAAGTCCGACGACACCGACGACCTCTGGTTCGTCACCATGACGCCCACGCCGGCGCCCACGGACGATTTCCGCTCCGTGGTGGTCGATGCGCGCACGGCCGAACTGCTGGCCCAGCCGCGCTTCGACCAGGGCTTCATGTGGGTCATGTTCAAGCTGCACGTGGACCTGTTCGCGGGGCTGCCGGGCAAGCTGTTCCTGGGCTTCATGGGGCTGCTGCTGCTGATCGCCATCGTCAGCGGCGTGGTGCTGTACGCGCCCTTCATGCGCAAGCTCGATTTCGGCACCGTGCGCCGCACGCGCCAGCCGCGCCTGAAGTGGCTGGACCTGCACAACCTGCTGGGCATCGTCACCCTGGTGTGGCTGTTCGTGGTGGGTGCCACCGGCATGATCAATACCTGGGCCGACCTGCTGATCAAGTATTGGCAGCATGACCAGCTCAGCAGCGTGCTGGCGCCCTACCAGGGCCAGGACACGGTCCCGGTGGCGGAGCGCGCCTCGCTGCAGCAATCGCTGCAGGCCGCCCAGCAGCAGGTGCCAGGCACCAAGCTGTACTTCATCGCCTTCCCCGGGACCACGTTCTCCAGCCCGCACCACCACACCTTCTTCCTGCGCGGCAACGAGCCCCTGACCTCGCGCCTGTTCCTGCCCGTGCTGGTGGACGCCAAGACCGCCCAGGTCACGGCCGCGCCCGCCCTGCCCTGGTATCTGACGGCGCTGCTGGTGTCCCAGCCGCTGCACTTCGGCGACTACGGCGGGCGGGCCATGCAGATCCTCTGGGCGCTGCTGGACATCGCCAGCATCATCGTGCTGGGCACGGGCCTGTACCTGTGGGTCAAAAAAGGCAAGAGCGTGCCGGCCCCGCAACCCGCGCCGCGCGGCAAGGAGATCACGGCATGAGCGGCGCGCAACACCGGGGCTTTCTCGCCCTCTGGGGCTGGCCCATCGCACTGGGCGTGCTGACGGCCATCGGCCTGGTCTCGGCCCTGTTCAGCGACGGCGGCTTTGGCGACATGCTGGCCGGCGTCTGCCTGGCCATTCCCACGGCGGCGGGAATCTGGCACGGCTGGGTGCGGCGCAGCCCG
>NZ_LFJT01000102.1:0-10848 GCF_001682645.1 Delftia sp. JD2 | reverse complement strand
CCTGTGGTGCGGCACCTGCCTTCTCGGGCAGGACCAGCCGCATCGAAGCCAAAGCACAGCAAGGCCTTGCCAACACCGGTCGCCTTGAGCGCGGCACCTGCGCCGGCCACGGCCTGGCGCACTTCCCGTGCCGAGCCGTTGCCCGCGCCCAGCAGCACGACTCGGCGTGCAGCGACGGCTGGCAGGCCGTACAGTGCCAGCTGCTTGCCGGCTGCCGTTTCGAAATCTCCGGCCTTGACCGCGTGTGCGACCAGGGTGGACAGCGCGTCGCTGCCCGTGACAGTGGCTTCGGTCACCAGCACCAACAACAGGTCACACTTTTCACGTACTGCTGCGGCAGTCGTCAACGGCTTCAGTTCAAAGTTCATAATCGGCGTTTTCCTTTCAGCCAATGTTATTCGATTCATCCATACGCAAAGAGCTGGCCCGCAGCTTCGGTGCCACGGTCGTGGTGCTGATCACGGTCGTCATGACCATGATGCTGATCCGCACGCTGGGCCAGGCTTACAAGGGCAATGTCAGCCCTTCCGACGTTCTGCTGGTCATGGGCTATACGGTGCTTGGCCAGTTACCCACGATTTTGGGCCTGGGGCTTTTCGTGGCCGTGGTCGGCTCGCTGTCGCGCATGTACCGCGACAGCGAGATGGTGATCTGGTTCGCCGCAGGCCAGGGGCTGGCCAGCCTGCTGCGCCCGCTGCTGCGCTTTGCCTGGCCGGTGCTGGCCGTGATCGCCGTGCTGGGCCTGGGCATCCTGCCCTGGGCCAATCAGCAGATCGAGCAGATCAAGACCCAGTTCGAGCAGCGCAGCGACATTGACCGCATCGCCCCCGGTGAGTTCCAGGAGTCTGCGGGCGGATCGCGCGTGTTCTTCATCGACAAGGACGTGCCCAGCGCCACCGCTGCCAACAATGTGTTCATCGTGGCCAATGAGCGCGGGCGCGAGTCCGTGACCTCGGCGCGCGGGGCACGGCTGGAAGTGGTCAAGGGCGAGCGCATGGCCGTGCTGACCGACGGCCAGCGCATGGAAACGCAGACCAGCGACGGCTCGGTGAAGATCAGCGAGTTCAAGGAATACGGCACGCAGCTCGGCGGCGGCAACAATCTGGCCGCTGCCGAGGAAATGGCCGCTCGCAGCACCTACACGCATGAGCTGCTGCCGCGCACCGAACCCATCTACCGCGCCGAGCTGGGCTGGCGCATAGGCCTGCCGCTGGCGGCGCTGAACTTCGTGATCCTGGGCCTGGCCGTGGCCAGCGTGAACCCGCGTGCTGGCGGCAGCGGCAGCCTCATGCTCGCGCTGTTCGCCTTCATCGTGTACTACAACCTGATGACGCTGGGCGAGAACTGGGTGGCCTCGGGCAAGCTGAGCATGCCCGCCATGACGGCCCTGCTGCACGGTGGAACATTGCTGCTGGCACTGCTGGTACTGCTGGCCCGGCACAAGCGCTGGTCGCCGCGCGACCTGTGGCGCAGGCCCTGCAAGCCGGCTGCCCTGGACGACGCAAAGGCGGTGCCCTGATGAGAGTTCTGAGAAACCTGCTGTACCGCGACATCATCGCGGCCGTCAGCTATGTGACGCTGGCTTTCCTGGCGCTGTTCTTCTTCTTCGATCTGGTCGATGAGCTGCGCTGGGTCGGGCGCGGCGGCGACAACGGCTACCAGATCACGCACGCCCTGCTCTTCGTGGTGCTGCGCATCCCCAGCCACCTGTACGAGCTGATGCCCATCACCGTGCTGATCGGCACCATCTACGTGATGGCGCGCTTTGCCCAGAGCTCGGAATTCACCATCATGCGCACCAGCGGCATGGGCCCCTGGCTGGCGCTGCGCACGCTGATGGTGCTGGGCCTGGGTTTTGTGCTGGCCACCTTCGGCACGGGCGACTACTTGGCGCCGGCTGCCGAGAACGCGGGCCAGAACATCCGCGCCATCCACCTGGCCCAGCTGTCGCGCGGCGCCACGGGTGCCTGGCTCAAGGAGCGCCAGGGCGATCACTCCATAGCCATCAACGTGCGCGCCATCCGCGGGCCCGGTGATTTCTCCAATGTGCGCATCTTCGACTTTGACGGCCAGGGCCGCATCTCGGCCCAGATCCATGCGCAGGCGGCGCAGGTCAGCGAGGATGGCGAATCCTGGACGCTCCAGGGCGTTGAGGCCAGCCGCCTGAAGGCGAAGGCCGACGGAGGCATGGTGCTGCTGCGCGAGAAGGAGGACAGCCTGGTCTGGAAGACCGGCATCAGCGCCGAAATGGTCTCGGCCGCGCTGCTCAAGCCCGACCGCATGTCCACCATCTCGCTGTTTCAGTACGTGCGCCACCTGGAGGCCAACGGCCAGGCCGCGCAGAAGTACGAGATCGAGTTCTGGCGCAAGGTCTTCTACCCCATGAGCTGCCTGGTGATGGTGGTGCTGGCCCTGCCCTTTGCCTATCTGCACTTCCGTTCGGGCGGCATCGCAGCCTATGTGTTCGGCGGCGTCATGGCCGGCATCAGCTTCTTCCTGCTGAACAACGTGTTCGGCTACATCGGCACGCTGCAGACCTGGTCGCCCTGGCTGACCGCTGCGGCGCCGGGCCTGCTCTACAGCCTTCTTTCATTGACCGCCTTCACCTGGCTGGTGCTGCGCCGCTAGATCCGTTGCCATGCAAAACGACACAACAGCGGCCGGCACTGCCGGCCTGATCCTGCTGGCCCACGGCTCCCGCGACGCCCTGTGGCGCCAGCCCATCGAGGCCGTGCTCGGCGCCGTCCGGCAAGCGCAGCCCCACGGCCTGGCTGCATGCGCCTACCTGGAAGCCTGTGCGCCCGACCTGCCCACCGCCGCGCGCGGGCTGGTTGAGGCGGGCGCCACGCGCATCACCGTGCTGCCCCTGTTCCTGGGCACGGGCAAGCATGCGCGTGAGGACATCCCGAAGCTGGTGCAGGAGATCCGCGACACCCACCCACAGGTGGCCGTGGAACTGGAGCCGGCCGTGGGCGAGCATCCACGTGTCACGGCCCTGCTGGCAGAGCTGGCGCTGGCGGCCATGGAGCCTTCCGGCAGGTCAGGAAGCTGAAATAACGAATCGCTTCTTTATATAAATGCAGCATAATGGCGCGCTGCACCCAGCTGTCACCGCCATGAACCTGCACCAATTCCGATTCGTCCAAGAAGCGGCGCGCCGCAACCTCAACCTCACCGAGGCGGCCAAGGCCCTGCACACCTCGCAGCCCGGCGTCTCCAAGGCCATCATCGAGCTGGAGGAGGAGCTGGGCATCGACATCTTCGCGCGCCACGGCAAGCGCCTCAAGCGCATCACCGAGCCCGGCCTGGAGGTGCTCAAGAGCATCGAACTCATCATGCGCGAGATCGGCAACCTCAAGCGCATCGGCGAGCAGTACAGCGCCCAGGACAGCGGCACGCTGTCGATTGCCACCACCCACACCCAGGCCCGCTACGTGCTGCCGCCCGCCGTGGCACGGCTGCGCGACCTGTATCCCAAGGTCACCATCAGCCTGCACCAGGCCACGCCGGCCGAGGTGGCGCGCATGGTCATCGACGAAATCGCCGACATCGGCATGGCCACCGAGTCCCTGGCCGACTACCCCGATCTCGTCACCCTGCCCTGCTACGAATGGCAGCATGTGCTGGTCATGCCCACGGGCCATCCGCTGGCGCAGAAAGAGCGCATCACGCTGGACGACATCGCCCATGAGTCGCTGATCACCTACCACCCCTCGTTCACCGGGCGCGGCAAGATCGACCAGGCCTTCGCCACGCGCCGGCTGCGTCCGCGCATCGTGCTGGAGGCCATTGACTCCGACGTGATCAAGACCTACGTGCGCCTGGGCCTGGGCATCGGCATCGTGGCCGAGATGGCCATGCGCGACGATCCGGTCAACGACCTCGTGGTGCGCCCCATGGGCCATCTGTTCGGCCAGAGCGTGGCGCGCGTGGCCATCAAGCGCGGCGCCTATCTGCGCAACTTCGTCTACCGCTTCGCCGAACTGCTCAGCGACCGCCTGACGCGCGATCTGATCATGCGCGCCATGAGCGGCCACGTGCACGACTACGAACTCTGATCCTCCGCCCCACCGGGCCCGCAGTGCGGGCCCGTTCCCGTTTTCCGCTGCCTCCGCCATGACCTCTGCCACGCCCCGCACGCCCGCCTTCCCCAGCCGCCTGCCCCATGTGGGCACGACCATCTTCACCACCATGTCGGCGCTGGCCGCCGAACACCAGGCGGTGAACCTGGGCCAGGGCTTCCCCGACTTCGGCTGCGACCCCAGGCTGGTCGATGCCGTCACGGCCGCCATGCAGGCCGGCCACAACCAATACCCGCCCATGCCCGGCCTGCCGCAGCTGCGCCAGGCCATGGCCGACAAGATGGAGGCACTGTACGGCCGCCGCTACGACGCGGGCACCGAGATCACGGTCACGGCCGGCGCCACGCAGGCCATCCTCACCGCCATCCTGGCCACCGTGCATGCGGGCGATGAGGTCATCGTGCTCGACCCCTGCTACGACAGCTACGTGCCCAATATCGAGCTGGCCGGCGGCGTGCCCGTGCGCGTGCCGCTGACGCCGGGCAGCTTCAAGCCCGACTTCGCCAAAATTGCCGCCGCCATCACGCCGCGCACACGGCTTTTGATCATCAACAGCCCGCACAACCCCAGCGCCACCATCTGGAGCGATGCCGAGATGCTGCAATTGCAGGAGCTGCTGGCGCCCACCGACGTGCTGCTGATCAGCGACGAGGTCTACGAACACATGGTCTACGACGGCCGCCAGCACCAGAGCGCCGCGCGCTTTGCCGGCCTGGCGGCGCGCGCCTTCATCGTCTCCAGCTTCGGCAAGACCTACCACGTCACGGGCTGGAAGGTGGGCACCGTCGCCGCACCGGCCGCGCTCACGGCCGAGTTCCGCAAGGTCCACCAGTTCAACGTCTTCACCGTCAACACGCCCATGCAGGCGGGCCTGGCCAGCTACATGGCCGACCCTGCGCCCTACCTGCAGCTGCCCGCCTTCTACCAGGCCAAGCGCGACCTGTTCTGCCAGGGCCTGGAAGGCTCGCGCCTGCGCCTGCTGCCCACGGCGGGGACCTACTTCGTCTGCGCCGACATCTCGGCCGTGTCGGACCTGGACGAAGCCGCGTTCTGCCAGTGGCTGGTCCGGGAGCATGGCGTGGCGGCCATCCCGCTGTCGGCCTTCTATGGCGACGGCTTCGACCAGCGCGTGGTGCGCTTTTGCTTTGCCAAGCAAGACAGCACGCTGCGCGCGGCGTTGGAGCGGCTGCGCAAACTCTGAAGCCGGGCGCGGGGCAGCGCCCACGCCGGGTTGTCCCGTCATCCTCTGAGATGACATGGCCCCTCCGTCCCTGGTCTTACGCTCGGGCGACAGGAGACACAAGCCATGCGAACCGACCACGCCCCACGCGCCTTGCGGCGCGTTTTTCCATCCACGGCCGCCTTTGCCGCATCCCTTCTCATGGCGGGCTGCGGCGGTGGCAGCAGCCCCACTTTGGCCGATGCCGCAACGCCGGCGGCCGCCTGCGCCGACCTGCCTGACAGGGCAGGCCTTGTGGCCACCCGGCTGTCCACCAGCTATGTGCCGCCCGACACCCGCAGGCCGGGCGGCGCCAGCACCGGCGCGCTGCTGCCCGGGCACTGCGTAGTCACCGGCGCCATCAACCCGCGCGTAGGCGTGGACGGCAAGAACTACGCCATCGGGTTCCAGCTCAGCCTGCCGGACCAATGGAACGGCCGGTTTCTCTTCATCGGCGGCGGTGGCAACGACGGCATCCTGCGCGACACCTCGCTGAGCTCCAGCATCTCTGGCGCAACGCCTTCACCGCTGGGCCAGGGCTTTGCGGTGGTCTCCACCGACGCGGGCCACACCGGCACGACGGCCAGCTTCGGTGCCGACCCTCAGGCCCGGCTGGACCACGCCTACAACGCCTACGACAAGACCGCCGTGGCGGCCAAATCGCTGATCTCCACACGCTACGGGCGCAAGCCTGAGCACTCCTATTTTTCGGGCTGCTCGGGTGGCGGGCGGCAGGGCATGGTGTTCTCGCAGCGCTTTCCCGACTACTTCGACGCCATCACGGCCGGTGCCCCTGCCATGCGGGTATCGAGCGGCGCCACGGTGGCCGCGATGTGGAACACCATCGAGTTCGACGCCATCGCGCCGGCCGACAGCAGTGGCCGGCGCATCCTCTCCCGGGCCTTCAGCAACGAGGACCTGAACCTGGTGGCCAAGGCCGTGACCGCCTCCTGCGATGCGGCCGACGGCGTGGCCGATGGCATGGTGAACCACGTCAAGGCCTGCCATTTCAACCCCGGCGTGCTGCAGTGCAGCGGCGCCAAGACCGGCAGCTGCCTGAGCAGCGGACAGGTGAACGCGCTCAGAAACGTGTTTGCCGGGCCGCGCAACTCGGCAGGCCAGGCCCTGTATGCGGGCCAGCCGTGGGATCCGGGCCTGGCAGCGCCGGGCTGGCGCACCTGGACACTGGGCAGCTCCACCACCGCCACGCCGGATTCGCGCTACATCACGCTGATCGGGGATGCGCTGGTCAACGAATTCCTCACCCCGCCAGACCTGGGCTTCAACCCGCTGGCCTTCAATTTCGACACCGACCCGGCGCGCATGCAGGCCTACTCGGCCATCTATGACACCTACCGGGACGACCGGCTCACGGCCTTCCGGCAGCACGGCGGCAAGATGCTCTTCATCCACGGCATGTCCGACCCCATCTTCTCGGCGCTGGACACGCTGGACTACTACGAGCGCCTGGCCGCCAACAACGGCGGCATGCAGGCCACGCAGGACTTTGCGCGCACCTTCCTCGTGCCGGGCATGAACCATTGCTCGGGCGGCCCGGCCACGGACAGCTTCGACTCCATACAGGCCATGGTCGACTGGGTGGAGAAAGGCGTCGCCCCGGACACCATCGCCGCCAGGGCCCTGCCGTCCAGCGCGGACTTTCCGCAGCGCACGCGCCCGCTGTGCCCGTATCCGAAGATTGCCAGGTACAGGTTCGAGGGCGCAGCCGCCGGCACGGGCAATGTGGAGGATGCGGCCAGCTTTGTCTGCGCCCTGCCCTGAGCCTGCGCATCTGCGGGCTGGACGGCGCAGGGCCGAGGCAAGCATGCAGCGATAATGAGAAGCGTTCACTGCAGCGAGCGCTTCCCGCCACCGCCTTTCCGCCTCCGCCCATGCCCGCCCCTTCCCAGCGCTACACCACGGCGCAGCTCGACGCCATGCGCCAGCGCCACGGTTTCAGCGTGCGCTTTCTCTCCACCGTCTCCGAAAACGATTGCATCTTCGAAGGCCAGGTACAGGAGCACCAACTGCCTTCGGGCCTGCAGCTGGTCAGCTCCGACATCCGCATCAACCATGGCTATGAATCCACGTCCGAGCATCCGCGGCGCTTCACCGCCGTGGTCCTGCTGGACGGCCAGGCCGAGCTGCAGCTGCCCGGCGCCCGCAAGGCCCTGAGCGTGACGCGCCATGCCGCAGCGGCATTCTCCTGCGGCGACACCGAGGTGCTCAAGGCCACCCATGAGGCAGGCCAGACGGTGCGCGGCTTCAACCTGTCCATCGAGACGCCCGAGGCCTGCGCCGATGCCGAACTGGCCGAGCTGCTGCACCATGCCCTGCGGCAGTCCGGCCCGCCGCTGCATGCCTGGTCGCTGCCCGAGCATCTGGCGGTGTCGCTGCGTCAGCTGCTCGATGGCGTCTGGAGCGGCAGCCTGGCCCGGCTGCACCGCGAAGGCATTGCGCTGCAGGTGCTGGCCTGCGCGCTGCAGGCACATGCGCAGCCGCAGCCTGCGCCCTCGCCGCGCATCCATCCCCGGGACAGGCGCGGCCTGGAGCGCGTGCGCGAGTGCATGGATGCAGCGCCGGGCCAGGCGCACAGCCTGGACGACCTGGCGCGCCTGGCATGCATGAGCCCGACCACGCTGCGCGAGAAATTCCAGGCCGCCTACGGCCAGACCGTGTTCGGCTGGCTGCGCGAGCGCCGCATGCAATTGGCGCGCGAGCGGCTGGCACAGGGCTGGAGCGTGCAGGAAGCGGCCGACTGCGTGGGCTTTCAGCACGCCAGCAATTTCGCCACGGCCTTTCGCCAGCGCTTCGGCCACGCGCCCAGCCAAGGCAGCCTGCGTCGCAAACCATAGGACTGGCGTCGCCGGGAACAGGCGGCGGCGGCGCACATTTCCCACAATCCGGGCTCACGCCCAGGACCATGGAAATGATGAGCATTCGCATTCAAAACCCCACCCCGCGACACCCCCAAGGCGCGCGGACCCCGCTGTCCCTGCTGATCTGCGCCCTTTGTGCAGCCCCTGCGCCAGCAGTCTGGGCCGCCGACGAGGACAGGCCCCCTGCCAGGAACAGCGACACCGAACTAGGCACCGTCACCGTGCGCGCCGCCGCCGATGCGGGCACCACCGAAGGCACGGCGCGCTACACCAGCGGCGCCACAGGCACGGCCACGGGCCTGCAACTGTCGGCGCGCGAAACTCCGCAGTCGGTCAGCGTGATCACGCGCCAGCTCATGGACGATGCAGGCCAGCTCACCGTCTCGCAGACGCTGGAGGCCTCCGCGCCCGGCCTGTCGGTCAGCCGCAGCGACAGCAACCGCTACCAGTTTTCCTCGCGCGGCTTTGGCGTCAGCAACTTCCAGTTCGACGGCCTGGCCTCGCCCATCAACAGCCTGTGGAACTTCGGCGCCACCGACATGGACACGGCCTTCTACGACCGCGTGGAAATCGTGCGCGGCGCCACGGGCCTGCTCAATGGCTCGGGCGATCCGTCGGCCACGGTGAACTTCGTGCGCAAGCAGCCGCGCGAGACGGCGGGCGGCCATGCCTCGCTGACGCTGGGCCGCTGGAACCTTCGCCGCGCCCAGGCCGATCTGTCCCTGCCGCTGGACCGCGAAGGCCGCGTGCATGGCCGTGTCGTGGCCGTGCAATCGGACAGCGACAGCTACGTCAGCCACTTCGGCCAGCGCAGGCAGGGCCTGTACGCCGTGGTCAGCGCGGCCCTGACGCCCGCCACCCGGCTCGTCACCAGCCTCGAATACCAGAAGAACACCAGTCCCGGCATGGGTGCCGGCTTTCCGCTGTTCTATGCGGACGGCAGCCGCACGGACTTCGACCGCTCGGTGTCCAACAACACGCGCTGGTCGCATTTCGGCACCGAGAACACCACGGCCACGCTGGACCTGACGCACCGGCTGGACAACCGCTGGCTGCTGCGCGCCGCCTACAGCCGCAACGAAGGCAACTACGACATGCGCTATGTCTACCGGGGCGGCGCGCCGGACGCCAGCACCGGCTTGGGCATGGCCAACTCCTTCATCAAATACCGGGGCGACCGCTCGCGCGACAGCCTGCACCTCACGGCCAGCGGCCCGGTCGCACTGTTCGGGCGCCAGCACGAGATTGCCGTGGGCTGGAACCATGTGCGCGACGACATCGACATCCGCCGCTACGCACCGCTGGGCACGCCGCCTGCCACGGACAACTTCCTCGACTGGCGCAACGGCAGCCTGGCCGAGCCGGGCTGGTCCGACGTCTCCAACGGCGGCGACGACAGCCGCATGCGCCAAAGCGGCGGCTATGCCGTGGGGCGTTTCTCGCTGGCCGATGGCTGGACGGCCGTGGCCGGCGCCCGCCTGAGCCGCTGGTCCACGCGCCAGAACTACTTCGGCAGCCTGCGCGACTACCGCTACAGCAGCCAGGTCACGCCCTACGCCGGCCTGCTGTGGGACATCGATGCCCGGCACACGGCCTACCTGAGCTACACGGAAATCTTCACGCCCCAGAACTACCGCGACAAGCAAGGCAGCATCCTGGACCCCGTCACCGGCCAGGCCTTCGAGCTGGGCCTCAAGGGCTCCTGGCTGCAGGACCGGCTGCAGGGTTCTGCGGCGCTGTTCCAGACCCGCCAGGACAACCTGGCGCAGGACACGGGCGAATTCATCGACGGCACCACGGACCAGAAGGCCTATCGCGGCGTCAAGGGCGCGCAGGTGCGCGGCATCGATCTGGAACTCAGCGGCGAGCCGGCCCGGGGCTGGCGCCTGGGCGCCAGCTACACCCACTACACGGCACGCAGCGCCAGCGGCGCCGCGTTCAACACCACGCACCCGCGCAGCCTGGTCAAGCTCACGGCTATGCGCAGCTTCGAGGGTGCGCTGCAGGGCTTGAGCCTGGGCGGCAACCTGCGCTGGCAAAGCCGCATCTGGCAGAACGTGACCAACCCGCTGCGCCAGAGCGTGCAGGTCGGCCAGGGCAGCTACCTGGTGGTCAACCTCTCGGCCCACTACCGCATCGACCCCACCTGGTCGGCCAGCGTGCAGCTCAACAACCTGCTGGACCGCCAGTACTACAGCCAGATCGGCTTCTACAACCAGGGCTGGTGGGGCGAGCCACGCAATCTGACGGTGAGCCTGAAGGCGGATTTCTAGGAGGACTTCGCCACCGGATCGGCGCTGGCATCGGCAACGATGCTTTGCGCTCCACCCTGGCGCCCCAGCACGCGCCAGCAGACGGCCAGCGTCACAGCCGCAGCCAGCAATCCAGCAGCAAAGCCACCGCCGTAGCCCACGGCCGCCGCCAGCGATGTCACCAGGGTGGAGGCCAGAATCTCCCCCGTGTCGCGGGCGCTTTGCACGGCCGTCATGTCGGTGCCGGCCTGCGGGCCGGCACCGGCAAAGCGCATGGCCAGCGTCATCACGGCCACCGAAGATGCACCCGTTCCAAACGCCCCCAGCGCCTGGGCCGCAAAGGCAGTGCCCATGTCCAGCGGCAGCAGGCCTGCGGCCAGGGCCATCCAGCCCAGCGCCGAGGCGGCGCAGGCCGC
>NZ_LFJT01000101.1:10000-11191 GCF_001682645.1 Delftia sp. JD2 | reverse complement strand
GCAAAAAACCCCGTAGCTTTGGGCTACGGGGTTTCTTGGGCTGTAAGAGCCTGACGATGACCTACTTTCACACGGGAACCCGCACTATCATCGGCGCAAAGTCGTTTCACTGTCCTGTTCGGGATGGGAAGGAGTGGTACCAACTTGCTATGGTCATCAGGCATAACTTGTTGTCATGCTGCTCATCGAGCAGCACAACGAATTCATAGAGTCTGTAATCAGCTTTGTATTTTGACTGCGCCTTACTTGGCATAACCACCTTGATGATCACGTCATCAAAGTTATAGGGTCAAGCCTCACGAGCAATTAGTATCAGTTAGCTTAACGCATTACTGCGCTTCCACACCTGACCTATCAACGTCCTGGTCTTGAACGACTCTTCAGGGGGCTCAAGGCCCCGGCAGATCTCATCTTGAAACGAGTTTCCCGCTTAGATGCTTTCAGCGGTTATCTCTTCCACACTTAGCTACTCGGCAATGCCACTGGCGTGACAACCGATACACCAGAGGTGTGTCCACTCCGGTCCTCTCGTACTAGGAGCAGGCTTCCTCAAATCTGCAGCGCCCACGGAAGATAGGGACCAAACTGTCTCACGACGTTTTAAACCCAGCTCACGTACCTCTTTAAATGGCGAACAGCCATACCCTTGGGACCGACTACAGCCCCAGGATGAGATGAGCCGACATCGAGGTGCCAAACACCGCCGTCGATATGAACTCTTGGGCGGTATCAGCCTGTTATCCCCAGAGTACCTTTTATCCGTTGAGCGATGGCCCTTCCATACAGAACCACCGGATCACTATGTCCTGCTTTCGCATCTGCTCGACTTGTCAGTCTCGCAGTTAAGCACGCTTATGCCATTGCACTATCGTCACGATGTCCGACCGTAACTAGCGTACCTTCGAACTCCTCCGTTACGCTTTGGGAGGAGACCGCCCCAGTCAAACTGCCTACCATGCACTGTCCCCGATCCCGATAAGGGACCTGGGTTAGAACCTCAAACGCACCAGGGTGGTATTTCAACGTCGGCTCCATGAGAACTAGCGTCCTCACTTCAAAGCCTCCCACCTATCCTACACAGATCCGTTCAAAATCCAATACAAAGCTACAGTAAAGGTTCATGGGGTCTTTCCGTCTTTCCGCGGGGAGATTGCATCATCACAAACATTTCAACTTCGCTGAGTCTCTGGA
>NZ_LFJT01000101.1:2500-5000 GCF_001682645.1 Delftia sp. JD2 | reverse complement strand
TCCTCAAATCTGCAGCGCCCACGGAAGATAGGGACCAAACTGTCTCACGACGTTTTAAACCCAGCTCACGTACCTCTTTAAATGGCGAACAGCCATACCCTTGGGACCGACTACAGCCCCAGGATGAGATGAGCCGACATCGAGGTGCCAAACACCGCCGTCGATATGAACTCTTGGGCGGTATCAGCCTGTTATCCCCAGAGTACCTTTTATCCGTTGAGCGATGGCCCTTCCATACAGAACCACCGGATCACTATGTCCTGCTTTCGCATCTGCTCGACTTGTCAGTCTCGCAGTTAAGCACGCTTATGCCATTGCACTATCGTCACGATGTCCGACCGTAACTAGCGTACCTTCGAACTCCTCCGTTACGCTTTGGGAGGAGACCGCCCCAGTCAAACTGCCTACCATGCACTGTCCCCGATCCCGATAAGGGACCTGGGTTAGAACCTCAAACGCACCAGGGTGGTATTTCAACGTCGGCTCCATGAGAACTAGCGTCCTCACTTCAAAGCCTCCCACCTATCCTACACAGATCCGTTCAAAATCCAATACAAAGCTACAGTAAAGGTTCATGGGGTCTTTCCGTCTTTCCGCGGGGAGATTGCATCATCACAAACATTTCAACTTCGCTGAGTCTCTGGAGGAGACAGTGTGGCCATCGTTACGCCATTCGTGCAGGTCGGAACTTACCCGACAAGGAATTTCGCTACCTTAGGACCGTTATAGTTACGGCCGCCGTTTACTGGGACTTCAATCAAGAGCTTGCACCCCATCATTTAATCTTCCAGCACCGGGCAGGCGTCACACCCTATACGTCCACTTTCGTGTTTGCAGAGTGCTGTGTTTTTATTAAACAGTCGCAGCCACCGATTTTTTGCAACCGCTTTGGGCTCCCTTTGTTCAAGTTCACCTACTTGCGGCATACCTTCTCCCGAAGTTACGGTATCAATTTGCCGAGTTCCTTCTCCAGAGTTCTCTCAAGCGCCTTAGAATACTCATCTCGCGCACCAGTGTCGGTTTGCGGTACGGTCGTGTGTAGCTGAAGCTTAGTGGCTTTTCCTGGAAGCAGGGTATCACTCACTTCGTCTGCAAGCAGACTCGTTATCACCCCTCATCTAAGCCCGGCGGATTTGCCTACCAGGCACGACTACAGGCTTGAACCAACATATCCAACAGTTGGCTGAGCTAACCTTCTCCGTCCCCACATCGCACTACACATCGGTACAGGAATATTGACCTGTTTCCCATCAGCTACGCATCTCTGCCTCGCCTTAGGGGCCGACTCACCCTACGCCGATGAACGTTGCGTAGGAAACCTTGCGCTTACGGCGAGGGGGCTTTTCACCCCCTTTAACGCTACTCATGTCAGCATTCGCACTTCTGATACCTCCAGCACCCGTTACCAGGCACCTTCACAGGCTTACAGAACGCTCTCCTACCACTTGCAATAAATTGCAAATCCGCAGCTTCGGTAACTGGCTTAGCCCCGTTACATCTTCCGCGCAGGACGACTCGATCAGTGAGCTATTACGCTTTCTTTAAATGATGGCTGCTTCTAAGCCAACATCCTGACTGTTTTAGCCTTCCCACTTCGTTTCCCACTTAGCCAATTTTAGGGACCTTAGCTGGCGGTCTGGGTTGTTTCCCTCTTGAGTCCGGACGTTAGCACCCGGTGCTCTGTCTCCCAAGCTGTACTCTGCGGTATTCGGAGTTTGCATAGGTTTGGTAAGTCGCCATGACCCCCTAGCCTAAACAGTGCTCTACCCCCGCAGGTAATACTTGAGGCACTACCTAAATAGTTTTCGGAGAGAACCAGCTATTTCCAAGTTTGTTTAGCCTTTCACCCCTATCCACAGCTCATCCGCTAGTTTTGCAACACTAGTCGGTTCGGACCTCCAGTACCTGTTACGGCACCTTCATCCTGGCCATGGATAGATCACTTGGTTTCGGGTCTACACCCAGCGACTGGACGCCCTATTCGGACTCGATTTCTCTACGGCTCCCCTATTCGGTTAACCTTGCCACTGAATGTAAGTCGCTGACCCATTATACAAAAGGTACGCAGTCACCCTTGCGGGCTCCTACTTTTTGTAAGCATGCGGTTTCAGGATCTATTTCACTCCCCTCCCGGGGTTCTTTTCGCCTTTCCCTCACGGTACTGGTTCACTATCGGTCGATGATGAGTATTTAGCCTTGGAGGATGGTCCCCCCATATTCAGACAGGGTTTCTCGTGCCCCGCCCTACTTTTCTCTAGCTCAGTACCACCAGTCGGTTTTCACATACAGGGCTATCACCTACTATGGCCGGACTTTCCATTCCGTTTTGTTAACCGTCTGACTATCACTAGAAGGCTCTTCCGATTTCGCTCGCCACTACTTTCGGAATCTCGGTTGATGTCTTTTCCTCTGGGTACTTAGATGTTTCAGTTCTCCAGGTTCGCCTCGCATACCTATGTATTCAGTATGCGATACCCTTGCGGGTGGGTTTCCCCATTCA
>NZ_LFJT01000100.1:0-11372 GCF_001682645.1 Delftia sp. JD2 | reverse complement strand
CCGTGTGAAAGTAGGTCATCGTCAGGCTCTTACAGCCCAAGAAACCCCGTAGCCCAAAGCTACGGGGTTTTTTGCTTGTTTGCGCAGAAGTACTTGTATCGTCGCCTGCGCGATGTGCGTGCGCCATGGTGGGCGCAAACGGCTTGAAAGATGAACATGCAACTGCAAGACATTCTGTATTCCCAAGGGTTCGGCATCCGCCGCGTGTGTTCCGGACTGGTCCAGCAGGGCTGGGTGGAACTGTGGGACACCGAGGCCAATGACTGGGTACGTTGCCTCGACTCCACGCAGGACATCGATCCTGAAGGCCTGCGCTATCGCGTGCAGGGCGTGGAGTGGGCCTATCACGCGCTGGGCTATGTGCTGCTGCACAAGCCGGCGGGCACGGAGTGCTCGCAAAAACCGTCGACCTATCCGAGCATTTACTCGCTTTTGCCTTTGCCGCTGCGTCTGCGTCCGAACAAGGGCGCCGTGCAGGGCGTGCAGGCCGTGGGGCGGCTGGACCAGGACACGACGGGCCTGCTGCTGCTCAGCGATGACGGTCAGTTCATCCACCGCATGAGTTCGCCCAAGAAGCATGTGCCCAAGATCTATCGCGTGACCACCAAGCATCCGGTCGATGCCGGCCAAGTGCAGCGCCTGCTCGACGGCGTGGTGCTCGACGATGACCCCAAGCCCGTCAAGGCCGCTGCCTGCGAGCAGGTGAGCGAGCATGTGCTGGATCTCACGCTGACCGAAGGCAAGTACCACCAGGTCAAGCGCATGATCGCGGCCGTTGGCAACCGCGTCGAGGGCCTGCATCGCTGGAAGATCGGCGAGCTGGAGCTCACCGAGGACCTGCAGCCGGGCCAGTGGCGATGGTTGACGGCCGAGGACCTGGCCAAGCTCAAGGCCAAGTGAGGCAGGGGCCACGTTTCCATGATGAATTCCGCTGACCCTGGCCAGGGCTGGGCCCTGTTGTGCACTGCTTTCGATGCGCCCGTGCCGGATGCGCTGCGCATCCAGCAGGACGTGCTGATCGTGGTGGATGGCCGCGGCATGATCGATGCCGTGCTGGAGCGTGGTGATCCCCGCCGCGCCGCTCTGGAGGCCGCGCATGCGGCCGCAGGCACGCTGCAGCGCCTGCCCGAGGGCCAATACCTTTTGCCCGGCATGGTGGACCTGCATGTGCATGCACCGCAATGGCCGCAAAGCGGCAAGGCCCTGGATGTGCCGCTGGAAACCTGGCTGCAGGAGTACACCTTTCCCCTGGAAGCGCGCTACGGCGATGCCGGCTTTGCCACATCGGTCTACGACAGCGTGGTGCGAACGCTGCTGGCCAATGGCACGACGACGGCCATGTACTTCGGCACCATCCACGCCGTGGGCAACCAGGTGCTCGCCGAACGCTGCCTGGCCCTGGGCCAGCGCGCCCTGGTGGGCAAGGTGGCGATGGACGAGCCGTCGCAATGCCCCCCGTACTACAAGGACGCCAGCGCCGCCGAAGGCATTGCCGAGACGGCGCGCTTCATCGACTGGCTGCGCCAGCATCCGGACAACGCGCAGCAGCGCGTGCTGCCGGTGATCACGCCGCGCTTCATTCCTTCATGCACCGACGAGCTGCTGCACGGCCTGGGCGACCTGGCTGGACGCACCGGCGCCCATGTGCAAACCCATTGCTCCGAGAGCGACTGGGCGCATGCCCATGTGCTGGAACGCCAGGGCCGCACCGATGCGCATGCGCTGCATGATTTCGGCCTGCTCACGCGCCGCACGGTCGTGGCCCATGCCAACTTCCTCACGGCCGATGACGTGGCGCTGATGGCGCGCACGGGCGCCTCGGTCGCGCATTGCCCTCTGTCCAACTTCTATTTCGCCAACAGCGTTTTCCCCGCGCGTAGCGGCCGTGAGCAGGGCCTGGGCATGGGGTTGGCCACGGACATCTCGGGCGGCTACAGCCCCAGCATGTTCGATGCCTGCCGCCACGCCATGACGGCCTCGCTGGCCTTGCATGAGGGGGTGGACCCGGCCCTGGGCGCTTTACAGCGCGGCAGGGCGGGGCAGGGCGTGCAGGCCCGCATCGACCACGTCTTTGCGCTGTGGCTGGCCACGGCGGCGGGGGGCGATGCGCTGGACCTGCCCATTGGCCGCATCGAGCCCGGCCACGCCATGGACGCCCTGGCCATCGACTGCCAGGGGCCTGACTCCAATGTCCAGATCTGGCCCGGCGCGGATGGCCCGGCCGACATTCTGCAAAAGATCATCCACCACGCCACGCGCGCCAATGTGGCCAGCACCTGGGTGCAGGGCGAATGCGTGCACCGTCGCCAGGCCGCCGGCGCTGTCACTGCTGTCTGAGCGCCGCAGTCTTTGCGCTGCGGCCGTTTTCCGCATTTTTCCGTCCCATGACCGAACCGACCTCCTCCTACGAAGGGCGCCTGATCGCCCGCCCCGACGACCGCGTCTCGCTGTCACAGGCCCTGTTGTTGGGCCTGCAGCATGTGATGGCCATGGACGTGTATGTCGTGCCCTTCATCATTGCCTCGGCCCTGGCGCTGTCGCAGGCCGATGCGGCGTCCATGATCCAGTCCACTTTTCTTGCCGCAGGCGTGGGCACGTTGATCCAGACCGCCTGGTGCATGCGCATGCCTGTTGCGCAAGGGCCTTCCTACATTCCGCTGGGTGCCATCCTGGCCGTGGCCTTTGGCGCGGGCGGTGGCTTCGGCGGCATGGGAGCGGCCTATGGCGCGCTGATTCCGGGAGCGCTGATCGTCATTGCGCTGGGGGCGCTGGGCTGGTTCCATCGCGTGATCCGCTGGCTGGTGCCGCCCATCGTCGGCGGCACCATCATCCTCGTGGTGGGGCTGTCGCTGCTGCCGATTGCGCTCAGCGCCAACGTGTTTTCTGTCCACGGCGGCATGACGGTCAACCAGTCGATTGCATTGGCATCGGTGTCGGCGGCGCTGCTGATCGCGGCCATGATGCTGGGTCTGCGCTTTGACAACCGGCTGGGCCGCTGGATGCGGCTGTCGTCGGTGATCATTGCGCTGGCAGGCGGCACGGCCGTGGCCTGGGCCATGGGCCTGTTCGCCTGGCAGCCGGTTGCGGATGCGCCTTGGCTGACGCTGCCCAAGCTGGCCGGCATCGACTACCCGCTGCAGTTCAGCCTGCCTGCCGTGCTGACCTTTGTCGTGATCTATCTGGTGGTCATGGCGGAAACCACGGGCACCTGGTTTGCGGTATCGGCCGTGATCAACCAGCCCATCACCAGCCGCCAGCTCGACCGTGGCGCCGTGGGCGAGGGCCTGAGCTGCAGCGTGGCCGCACTCATCGGCGCCACGCCGGTCACCGGCTACTCCACCAATGCGGGCGTGATCTCGATCACCGGCGTGGCCAGCCGCATGGTTTTCATTGCAGCCGGCCTGGTGCTGGCCTGCCTGGGCTTTCTGGGCAAGTTCTCGGCGCTGATTGCGGCCATTCCCTCGCCCGTGATCGGCGGCATGTTCGCCGTGGTCTGCGTGACCATTGCCATGGCGGGCATCCGCATCCTGCGCCATGTGCGCCTGGACGAGCGCGCCATGCTGGTGGTGGGCGTGCCCATCATCTGCTCCTTCTTCGCCACGCTGGCTCCCAAGGACTGGGTCCAGACCCTGCCGGACATGCTGCAGTACCTGCTGGGCTCGGCCGTGACCGTGGGGGCCATAGCCGCCATGGTGATGAACCTCATCCTGCCGCGTGCGCAGGGGGACGACGCACCGGCCAAGGACCAGGTGGTCTGAACGCCGCAGGGGTCTGCGCCCGCAAACCCATGAGAAAAGGCCATGCGCAGTGGTTGCGCATGGCCTTTTTGCTGGAAGAGGCATGAGGCGGGCAGGGCCGCGGGATTCAGCGCCGGTCCAGGTCGTCGATGGATGCGCTCCAGCGGCTGTCCCAGTTGCCGCGCTCGCGCACCTGGTCAATCTGGCGGCGGTCGCGCTTGGTGGGGCGGCCGTCGTGCTGGTCGGCAATGCTGCTGGCGGGCTCGGGCGCCAGCCGGCGCTGCTCGGCCAGGCGCTCCCGCTCGGCTAGGCTTGCGGCGGTTTCTTCGTAGAGGGCCTGGGCCACGGGCGCGGGGCCGCGCATGCCGGACAGGCCACGAATGACCACGGTGCGCGGAATCTGGCCCTGGCGCAGCACCACGGTGTCGCCGCAGCGCACCTCGCGCGCGGGCTTGACCAGGGCTCCGTTGACGGTGATGCGGCCCTTGCCGATCTCTTCTACCGCCAGGCTGCGCGTCTTGTAGAAACGCGCGCACCACAGCCATTTGTCCAGACGCATGGATTCAATATCGGTCATGGCGTTATTGTGCGCGCGGCGCGGGGTGCTTGCCAGTGGCCGGTTGCAGCGGAATCGCCACGTGCGCGTGCAATCCGCAGACCAGGCCTTGCCGGTAGATGTTGCGCAGTTCGATGGCGCCGCCCAGCGTCTGCACGATCTCGTGGCAGATGGCCAGCCCCAGGCCCGAGCCGCTGCGCGCATTGCCGGCCGAGAACGGCTGGAACAGCCGCTGGGCCAGGTCGCTGTCTATGCCTGGTCCGCTGTCGCGCAGGCTGAGCACGGCCTGGCTGCCGGCCTGGTGCACGCTGATGTGCAGGCTGCCGGCCGCAGGCATGTGGCGTATGGCGTTGTGCAGCAGGTTGCGCGTGAGCTCGCGCAGCATCCATTCATGCGCCGGCACGGGGCAGGGTTCGGTGTCTATGGAGAAGTCGATGTCCTGCTCGGCAATCAGCGGCGACAGCTCGATGGCCACGTCGCGCACCACTTCGTCCAGCAGGCTGGGGGCGGGCGATGCCGGCTCGGCGCTGTCTTCCTGCCGTAGCTGCTCGACCTTGGCCAGCGCCAGCATCTGGTTGGCCAGCCGCGTGGCGCGGTCCACGGTGGCGCCGATTTCCTCGAAGGCCTGCTCGGCCGGCACATCGCCGCGCTGGGCCGACTGCAGCTGGGCCTTGAGCACGGCCAGCGGCGTGCGCAACTGGTGCGATGCATCGCGCACAAAGCGCTTCTGGTCCGACAGCAGCTGGCGCAGCCGCAGCATGAGCTGGTTGATGGCCTCCAGCAGGGGCTGCAATTCGCGCGGCGCAGCGGGGGCCGACAGCGGGCTCAGGTCGCCGCGCGGGCGCGAGCGCAGGTCGCTGCTGAGCTGTCGCACGGGCTGGGTGGCCCGCTGCACCACAAAGATCACGATCAGCGCCACGGCAGCCACCAGCAGGGCCTGGCGTGCCAGCGTGGTGCGCAGGATCTGCAGGGCCAGGGTCTCGCGCAGCTCCAGCGTCTCGGCCACCTGGATCACGGCCATGCCGCGCCCCTTGGCGCTGGCCACGGGCTGCAGCAGCACGGCCATGCGCACGGGCCGGCCGCGGAACTGTGCGTCATAGAAATCGACCAGGGCTGCGTAGGGCGGGCGCTGGGGGATGACGCCGTGCCACATGGGCAGCTCGCCAAAGCCCGACACCATTTCCCCGTCCAGCGTGGAGACGCGGTAGAACATGCGGCTCTGGTTGTCGGCCTCGAAGATCTCCAGCGCCGAGTAGGGAACGATGGCATGCAATTGGGCGGACTCGTCATAGCCCGTCACATCCAGCTGCTCGCTGATGCTCTTGGCCGATGCCAGCAACGTGCGGTCATAGGCCGTGTTCAGCGCAGCCAGCGTCTGGTGGTACAGGCTCCAGGTATTGAAGCCAATGAACAGAATGACGGGTACGAGAATGCCCGTCAGCAGCTGGCGGCGCAGCGACCAGGGCTGGCGCGCGCGGGCGGGGGCGGGAAGGGGAAGACCGGGGTCGCGCATGGGCTTGCGGTGCAGGAATGCGGCAATGCGTCAGGCCGACTCGGCCTTGAGCAGATAGCCCAGGCCGCGCAGCGTGACCAGTTGCACGCCCGTGCCCGACAGCTTCTTGCGCAGCCGGTAGGCGACGACTTCCACGGCCTCGTACTGCACGTCGGACTCACCGGGAAACACCAGCGCGAACAGCCGCTCCTTGGCCACGGCATGGCCGGGGCGCGCCAGCAGGGCGTGCATCAGGGCCAGCTCGCGGGGCGTCAGCTCCATGATCTCTCCATCGCGGTGGATGGCGCCGCTGGCCTTGTCGTAGCGCAGCGCGCCCATGGCAATGGTCTCGGGCGGCGGCTTGGGCGCGAAGCTGTCGCTGCTGCGGCGCAGCAGAGCGCGCAGCCGGGCCTCCAGCTCGTCGAGGTCGAAGGGCTTGGCCAGGTAGTCGTCCGCGCCGGCGTTCAGGCCCAGCACGCGGTCGCCCACGGTGCCGCGCGCAGTCAGGATGAGCACGGGCGTGCGCAGGCCCTGGCCGCGCGCACGCTCCAGCACCTGCAGGCCGTCCAGGCCGGGCAGGCTCAAATCCAGCACCACGGCGTCGGGCTCGCGCACCAGCCACTGCGCCAGGGCCGAGGGGCCGTCGGCCGCCGTCTCCACCTGGATGCCGCGCCGGATCAGCGTGCGCTGCAGCGTGGTGCGCATGGCGTTGTCATCTTCTACGAGCAGCAATTGCATGGCCCGCACGTTAGCACCGGGCGCGATGCAGGCCATCGCGCCAAGAGCGATCTAGGGATTCCCCTAGGGGTTTGGACAGCCATTTGACAGGTAGCGAACCCATCATCGACAGCCTTACAACACAAGGAGTCAAACCATGCGTCGTGATACTTTTCTGAAGTCGCTGGCCGCACTGGCCGCCGCAGGCAGCCTGCCGCTGTCTGCTCAGGCTGCGGTCGCCGTCAAGATGATGCTGCCGGCCAACCCCGGCGGCGGCTGGGACACCACGGGCCGTGCCCTGGGCAAGGCTTTGCAGGACGCTGGTCAGGCTGCTTCCGTCACCTATGACAACAAGGGCGGCGCCGCTGGCGCCATCGGTCTTGCGCAGTTCGTCAACGGCAGCAAGGGCGATCCCAACGCCATGATGGTCATGGGCGCCGTCATGCTGGGCGGCATCATCACGGGCAAGCCGCCCGTGAACCTGACGCAGGCCACGCCGCTGGCGCGCCTGACCAGCGAATACAACGTGTTCGTGCTGCCCGCCAACTCGCCCTTCAAGAACATGGCCGAGGTGATCGCCCAGCTCAAGAAGGACCCGGGCTCCGTCAAGTGGGGCGGTGGCTCGCGCGGCTCCACCGAGCACATTGCGGCGGCCATGATCGCGCGTGAAGTCGGCGTCGATCCCTCCAAGATCAACTACGTGGCTTTCCGTGGAGGCGGCGAGGCCATCTCCGCCATCCTGGGCGGCAACGTCACCGTGGGCGGCAGCGGCTTCAGCGAGTTCGCCGAGTACATCAGCACCGGCAAGATGAAGCCCATCGGCGTGACCTCGGGCCAGCGCCTGAAGGGCGTGGACGTGCCCACGCTCAAGGAGCAGGGCATCAACGTCGAGATCGGCAACTGGCGCGGCGTGTACGGCGCGCCCGGCATCACCAAGCCCCAGCGCGACGCGCTGGTCGCCATGCTGGAGAAGGCCACCAAGAGCAAGGCCTGGGCCGAGGCTCTGCAGAAGAACGACTGGACGCCCGCGTGGCTGGCCGGCGATGCCTTCGGCGAGTTCGTGGACCAGGAGTTCGCGAGCCTGCGCGCCACCATGGTCAAGTCCGGCATGGTGTGATCGAACGGCTGCACCGGCCTCCTGCGGGGCTGGTGCGGCCACAGGCCTGCACTCCTGCGGGCCACGGCAGGCGCCAGTCGCAGCGCCTGCTTCAAGAAGCGGAAGATGCCCGCGCGCCGCGCCAGCGGCCCGCTGGCCCCGGCGGCTTAATTTTTCCCCACGTCTGCAGCGGTGGCCAGCCCGGTCGCCGGTCCCGCTGCGGCCAGGAACTGACCATGTCCGAGTCCTCACAACCCAATCCACTTGCCACGGATGCCGCCCAGGCCGATGAGCCCAGCGGCTTTCCCTCGGTTCGCGCGCAGACCATCGTCGGCTCTGGCGTGCTGCTCGTCGCTGCAGGCCTGGCCTTCGGCGCGCTGCAGATTCCTTCCGACTCCGGCTACGGCGGCGTCGGCCCCAATTTCCTGCCCTGGCTGTGCGCCGTGGTGCTCGCGGTCTGCGGCGCCTGGCTGGTCTGGGAGGCGCGCACGGGCGGCTACCGCGAAGCCTCTGCACCTGGCGGCCACCCACGCGCCGACATCGGCGCCTTCGTCTGGGTGTCGGCCGGCCTGATGGTCAACGCCGCACTGATCGGCACGGCGGGCTTCATCGTCAGCTGCACCATCTGCTACGTGCTGGCCGTGCAGGGCCTGCGCCGTGCTGGCGGCCAGGCCCAGGCGGGCGCACCCATCACCTGGGTCAAGGACGTGGTCACCGGGCTGCTCATCTCGGCGCCCGTGTTCTGGGCCTTCACGCAATTCCTGGCAATCAACCTGCCGGGCCTGACTGAGACGGGGTGGCTGTAATGGAAATCTTTGACGCACTGATGGCGGGCTTCGCCACCGCCATCACACCCGCCAACCTGCTGTGGGCTCTGGTCGGCTGCGCCCTGGGCACGGCCGTGGGCGTGCTGCCCGGCATCGGCCCGGCCGTGGCCGTGGCCATGCTGCTGCCCATTACCGCCAAGGTCGAGGTCACCGCCTCGATGATCTTCTTCGCGGGCATCTACTACGGCGCCATGTATGGCGGCTCCACCACCTCCATCCTGCTGAACACGCCCGGGGAGACCGCGAGCATGGTCACGGCCATGGAGGGCAACAAGATGGCCAAGAGCGGCCGCGCGGGTGCCGCGCTGGCCACCTCCGCCATCGGCTCCTTCGTGGCCGGTACCGTGGCCACCGTGGTCGTCACGCTGTTCGCCCCCTCGGTGGCCGACTTTGCCGTCAAGCTGGGTCCGCCCGAGTACTTCATGCTGATGGTGCTGGCCTTCACCACCGTCAGTGCCGTGCTCGGCCAAAGCGCGCTGCGCGGCATGACGGCCCTGTTCCTGGGGCTGGCGCTGGGCTGCATCGGCATGGACCAGATCTCGGGCGCTGCGCGCTACACCATGGGCAAGATGGAACTGCTGGACGGCGTGGACATCGTGCTCGTGGCCGTGGGCCTGTTCGCCGTGGCCGAGGTGCTGTACGCCGCCATGTACGAAGGCAAGGTCGTCGATACGCAAAACAGGATGGGCCGCGTGCACATGACCGGCCGCGACTGGAAGCGTTCGTGGCCCGCCTGGCTGCGCGGCACCGTCATCGGCACACCCTTCGGCTGCATCCCTGCCGGCGGCACCGAGATCCCCACCTTCCTGAGCTACGCCACCGAAAAGAAGCTGGCCAAGGGCGAGAACCGTGCCGAGTTCGGCACCAAGGGCGCCATTGAAGGCGTGGCCGGCCCAGAGGCCGCCAACAACGCCACCGTGACCGCCGCGCTGATCCCGCTGCTGACCCTGGGCATTCCCACCAGCAACACCACGGCCGTGCTGCTGGGTGCGTTCCAGAACTACGGCATCAACCCCGGCCCGCAGCTGTTCAGCTCGTCCGCCGCCCTGGTCTGGGCGCTGATCGCCTCGCTGTACATCGGCAACCTGATGCTGCTGGTGCTCAACCTGCCCATGGTGGGCCTGTGGGTCAAGCTGCTCAAGATCCCGCGTCCCCAGCTGTACGCAGGCATCCTGATCTTCGCCACCGTGGGTGCCTACGGCATGCGCCAGAGCGCCTTCGACCTGTTCCTGCTGTACGGCATCGGCGTGCTGGGCGTGATCATGCGCCGCTTCGACTTCCCCACTGCGCCCGTCGTGGTCGGCATGATCCTGGGCCCCTTGGCCGAGGCACAGATGCGCAATGCCGTGTCCATCGGCGAAGGCAGCTGGTGGATCTTCCTGCAGCGCCCCATGTCGCTGACGCTGATCATCATCGTGGCCTGCGTGCTCATCGTGCCGCGCGTGCTCAAGCGCCTGCAGCCCAAGCCCTCGCCGGAGGCGGCTGCCGGCTGATGCCAACCCGTTGCTAGCCGGCCCGGCGGTGTCACGCATGGCGCCCCGGGCCCCTGACAGCCCCTGCCTTTCGAGGCAGGGGCTTTTTTTATTGGCGCGCCTTGATGCGGGTCAGCAGGCGCCTCATGCCCATTGCACCAATGGCATGAGAAATTTATCGATATGTCCTTCCATTGGTGAGGCGGCATTCAATTGCTGATGTATCCAAGATAATCAATTTGCTTACATTTATGAGAGGAGTCTGACGCATAAATCAATTGCGCCATTGCCAGTGGCCTGTCTATGATTCCCGCTCATCGAGAGAGGGAGCCGTCCGTAGGACGGTTGACACAATGACACGACCATTTGCCATCCGCACGCCATGGGGCGAGCCACTGCATTCTCATGAAATGCCTGGCCATCAGAGAATCCGCCACTGTTTCCTTCTACCCGGAATGAGGCAATGTGAAGCAATTGCCGCCCTGGATACAGCGATACATTGCGACTGCGCCATCAAGTCCACTCAGGAGAAGTCTGCATGAGTGGCAAACCCGCAGCCCGTATCACCGACAGCGTCGTCAAGGGCAAGATCGTCACCGGCTCGCGCACCGTGCTCATTGGCAGCCAGGGCGGCCTGGCCTGCTCCGTCTGCCCGGACGGCATCACCGTCGGATCCCCTGTGAACCCCCAGCTGGGCGCCAAGGTGCTGCTGGGCGCACAAGACCTGGACTTTGCCCTGCCATCGGCTGCGCTGCCTGTGGCCTGGCAGCGCCAGTACAGCAGCTACGTCAACCCCGAGCACGGCGCGGCCTGCGGCCTGCTGGGCCATGGCTGGCACCTGCTGCAGGAGCTCAGCATCCGCCTGCAGGACGAGGCCACCTTGCTGCTGGATGCCAGCGGCCGCGTCATCACCTTCGACCAGCCTCTGGAGCCGGGGGGCCAGTTGCACAGTGCCAGCGAAGACATCTGGCTGCTGCGCGGCGGCAGCCCTGAACAGGGCACGGCCCCGTGGGCGGCGAACCCGCGCTGGTCGCATGTGGAGGCGGCGCTGGCGTGCAATCCCGAAGCCATCCTCGCGGTCAGCGGCGATGGCGACACGCTCTGGGGCTTTGGTCCTGCACCCGGTGGACCTGTCGATGGCCCTTGGCGCCTCATGGCCCAGATCGACCGCTTCGGGCGCCGCCAGCTCTACCACTACAGCGACGGCACCAAGCCCGAGGCCGGCCACAGTGCGAGCAAGGACCTCATCCCCGCAGGCCGCCTGGTCTCGCTGAGCGACGGCACGGGCCGGCGCTACCGGCTGCTGCACCAGCGCATCCATGGTGGCAGGGATGCGCTGGGTTTGTGGGGAACCGACGACGGCTGGCGGGTCACAGGCGTGGATCTGGTGCAGGACCCGATGCATCCCCTGTCCACCCCCATCGCCCTCGTGCGCTACGGCTACAGCAGCGCAGGCGACCTCATCACCGTCCACG